>CAXMNO010000092.1:0-2693 GCA_964194655.1 uncultured Acidimicrobiia bacterium | reverse complement strand
CTCCACCACGCGCATTAAAAGCGCGCTGGAAACGGCGAAGTTCACCCCGATATTAGCATCTGATTCTTTCGTGAAGATGGCGGACAACATACCAATCAGGCGCCCGTCCTCATCCACAAGCGCACCACCGGAGGACCCAGGGTTCACCACCGCATCGGTCTGGATGAAATCCTCAACACGGTTAAAGCCCGTCCCGCTTCGCCTGGTGGCGGAGACAACACCACAGGTGAGCGAAAGTCCGAGTCCAAATTGATTGCCAATCGCACAAGCCTTGGCGCCCAAAGCCGGCTCTTCGCCGATTTGGAAAAGCGGTAGTGTGTCTTTGATACGTAGCAGCGCGATGTCTGTGACTTCATCAGACGCGACAAGCTCTGCTGGAAGGCGTCGCCCGTCACTCAGGCGCACAGTGATAGAAGTCGCGCGGTCCACGACATGCCGCGCGGTCGCCAAATAGCCATCACCAAGCACGGCAATGGCCGTTCCCTCGGGTGCGCTGCCGGGCGGTGTTCCTGGCTCGCCACCAAGCTTTTGTCCTGGCCAGATCGGCAACACGCTGACAACTGAATCTAATACGCGGCTTTCGAAAGCCTTGGATTCTAAGGGTGAAAGCGCGAGCAATCCGACGAACACAATCCCCAGAACCAAGCGCATGTCACGCACTCTCTTATGTTGCCTTTGCTTCCACGGCGAATTGGCGGATACGGCCTACCATGGCGTACAAGCCATTGGCGCGATTGGGGGAGAGGTGTTGCTCGAACCCAAGGCGCGCGATCATGGATTTTGCATCTATGCCTAAGATTTCGTCCGGCTGGCGGCCGTCATAGATGGCGATGAGGATAGCGATCAGGCCGCGCACGATATGGGCATCTGAATCAGCCGTGAAGCTCAGAACAGCAGGCGCACCCGAACGCTTCGCCACCATCCAGACCTGGCTTGTGCAGCCATCGACCTTGGTTTCTTCGTTCTTTAGATCGTCGCCCATTGGCGTCAGCTTGCGACCAAGGTCGATAATGTAGCGAAAGCGATCCTCCCAAGACTCCAGATACTCGAAGTCTTCGATGATCTCTTCAACCTTGCTATCGCTGGCCATAACTTCACTCATTTAGCGATCACTCATCATCTTTAGGTTTCTTCAAAAGGAACTCGCGCCCCACCTTCACGCGCGGCTGCCCGTCATAGGCGACGATATCAGCTGTTGCGTAGGTTTCCGACCACCTCTCTGGTAGATAAGAACCCGTGCCGATCACGTCAATTGGAGTTTCAGCCTCCGCCATAAGCTTACACTTGGCCGGACCAAAGCCTGAAGAGGCTACGATCTTCACATTATCAAAGCCTTCGCGGTCAAGCGCATCGCGCAAATGCCAGACAGAAGCAGCAGAAACACCGGGGCCAACCAGATAGCGGAGTTCCGCCTCTGAACGATAGCCGCGCACGGCTTTGGGGACGTGGCGTTCGAGGACGGCATAGGATGCCGGTGGGTCCAGTCCCTCGACAAAGCGACTGCCAGGCGTATCGAGCCGGACGGAGAGTGTTCCCTCGCCTGCGCGCCTAGGAAAGCGCCTGCAAACGGTCATGGCATCTGTTATCTCGCGCGCGAAGTAATCGACCAGCACGGTCATGGGTTCGCCGGGGAAGGTCTCGTCATACATCTCAGCCGCTCTCAGCGTCGAACCGGCATAGCCGATGAAGGCGTGTGGCATGGTTCCCTTGGCATGCTTGGCCGGGAAGTAATGAGCGGTTGCCTCGGTTGCATTGGCGGTAAAGCCGATAGCCTCGACCTTGCGTTTTGCGCGTGCACCACCAACGGATGCGGCATAGGCCATGGCCTCCGCCATGCCGGGCCCAGCGCAGTGGCGCGCATCCATCGCGAGGAAGGCGACTTTCGGCAAATCCGCACACATTGTATAGGCGTTATAGGCTGCGACGCAGGCAGGCCCCAGCTTTTGCAGCAACAAGGTCTCTAAATCGACCAGATGGCTGAGCGGACCGGTAACATAAAAAAGAGGCTCGCCTGCACCAACCCACCTGCCCTCTTCATAGCGAAGCTCGATATCGAAGGAGACACCGCGCTGCTGTGCCATGGCTTGCAGCCATTCCAAGGCTAGTCGCGGTGCCGAAATCACCGGACGGCGCATGAAAATGGCATAGGTCACCCGGGCTTCGCCAAACTTTTGGACGGCCTTTTTTGTCCGCAAAAAGTAATGGTCGCTCCAAGCCGCGATATCTTCTTCAGACCGCAGCTTGACGTCGGATCCCTTGGTCGTCACATCATCGGGCATGATCTGCTCCCCTCAAGGGTAAGATGACCTGATGGCATGTGGCACCGGACCCCATGAACCGGGGTCCGGGCACAAAATATTAGGCGCTCCTAAGAGGCGTTGGCCACTTTCTGGGCTTCAGCCTTGATCGCCATCCGCTCATCCTTCAAAGCCTCAGAAATCAAGAAGGCCAATTCCAGCGACTGGCTGGCATTCAAGCGCGGATCGCAGTGGGTGTGATAACGATCGCCCAATGCCTCCTCGCTGATTGCCTGGGCGCCACCAATGCATTCGGTCACATCCTGGCCGGTCATCTCGAAATGCACGCCGCCTGCATAAGATCCTTCGGCCCTGTGGACGGCGAAGAAGTTCTTCACCTCGTTCAAGATGTAGTCGAACGGACGGGTCTTGTAGCCCGTGCCCGACTTGATCGTG
>CAXMNO010000091.1:0-6989 GCA_964194655.1 uncultured Acidimicrobiia bacterium | reverse complement strand
ATCGAGTTTATCAAAGCGCCTTATCTCAGCGACCACCCAGCCGTGCTCGACGGCTTTGCCGAGCGTGTCGAGGAGATTTTAACGGGCGAAAACTTGATGAATTGCAAGCTATGCAAATACCGCGAGCAGATCCTTGGGTTCGAGGCGCAAGTCGGCCTTCCACAAGAAAGCCACCACCATCATGTGGAGGGAATTGGTACAGGGACAGCGGGGCAACAAACCGAGCATCACCATGCCCACGAGCATAGTCATGATGATGAACACAACCATTCGCACGACCATGGGCACGAGCACCATCATCACCCCTATCCGCATGCCGATCATCCCTTGGGACCGCGAAGTATGAAGAGCTGATTTAGCGAACCTCTTGATAGAGAGGAGAAAGGGTATCTTGGCGGTGCGTTATGACTATATTCGCGATCCTTCCGAGATCTATCGGCGCTCTTTCTCAACTGTGCGTGCCGAGGCGGATTTGGACGCGCTTCCAGCGGATATCGCAAGGCTCGCAGTACGCCTAATCCATGCCTGTGGTATGGTCGATATTGCGCCTGATCTGCGCTTTACAATGGATGTGGCGGCGAAAGGGGCCACGGCCCTTGCCGCTGGCGCGCCAATTCTCGCTGATTGCCAGATGGTCTTGGAAGGCATTATCCAAAGCCGTTTGCCCTGCCGCAATGAAGTTCTCTGTACTTTGAACGTGCCAGAGGTTCCCCATTTGGCATTGGAAATGGAAACGACACGATCGGCTGCGGCTGTTGAGCTTTGGCGCTCCCATTTGGAGGGGGCCGTCGTGGTTATTGGCAATGCGCCAACAGCCCTTTTCCATTTGATGGAGCGCCTGTCGGAAGGCTGGCCAAGGCCTGCTGCTGTTATAGCCTTTCCCGTCGGATTTGTCGGGGCGGCGGAATCGAAGGCAGCACTCCATAGAGATTTTCCCGATCTTCCCCATATAACGCTCCTTGGCCGTAGGGGCGGGTCTGCCATGGCGTCGGCTGCGCTCAACGCCCTGGCAGGTTTAGCCGCATCGGATGAGCCGTCATGACCGCGCCCTGGCTTTCCGTCGTCGGCATTGGTGAGGACGGGATGCCTGGCCTGGTGCCGAGCGCTCGCGCGGTGGTGGAGGGTGCTGCCCTCCTCGTTGGGGGTAGGCGCCATTTGGCCATGATCCCCGATGACGGGCGTCCACGGCTCACTTGGCCAAAGCCGCTCACAGATGCCTTTCCAGAGCTGCTCAAATGGAAGGGAAAACCTGTTTGCGTATTGGCTTCAGGCGATCCGATGCTCTTTGGTGTCGGCGTGACCTTGAGCCGTCACTTTCCGATTGCGGAGATGTCTATTTTGCCAGGGCAATCAGCCTTTAGTTTGGCGGCGGCAAGGCTCGGTTGGGGCTTGATGGATTGCGACCTTCTGACACTGCACGGGCGTCCGGCTGCCTCGCTCGAGCCTGCGATCCAGCCAGGCGCGCGTCTTTTGATCTTATCGTGGGACGGGACGACGCCAAAAGAGGTTGCGCGACTTCTGACCGCGCGCGGGTTTGGTGAAAGCCGAATATCAATTTTGGAAGCTATTGGCGGGCCAAGCGAAAGGCGCGTAGAAGGCACAGCCCAGGATTGGCAGCACGACGACATCGCCGATCTCAACTGCATCGCGGTCGAATGTGTACCGGGTGATAAGGCGAAGATATTGCCGTGTGTTCCTGGCCTGCCAGATGAAGCCTTTCGGCATGACGGCCAGCTCACGAAGCGCGAGGTGCGCGCGACTACGCTCTCCCACCTTATGCCTATCGCTGGCCAAAGGCTTTGGGACATAGGTGCTGGGTGTGGCTCGATCTCGATCGAGTGGCTGCGGGCAGCTCCCCGTACCAAGGCGATTGCCATTGAACGAAACCAAAGCCGTCTTGCACTGATCGCGGAAAATGCGACCGCCTTGGGGGTCCCGTCGTTAGAGATTATTGACGGTGAGGCACCTTCCGTTTTGGAAGGTTTGCCGCTGCCAGATGCAGTCTTTGTTGGTGGTGGCGCCTCTAACGAAGGATTGCTTGAGGCTGCGTGGGCAGCTCTCCTTCCAGGTGGCAGATTGGTTGCGAATGCTGTCACGCTGGAAAGCGAGGCGAAGCTGAAGAGCTGTCATGATCGTTGGGGGGGCTGGATGCTTCGCCTTCAAGTTTCGCGTCTTGAGCCTGTTGGCCCTTACCGCGGGTGGCGGCCTTTGATGCCTGTAACAATCTATTCGGTGACGAAAGAATGACGGCGGTTCTGCAAGGTAAGCTCTTTGGTTTAGGCGTCGGCCCGGGCGATCCGGACTTGATCACCCTTAAGGCGCTTAAGATCCTAAAACGTGTGCCGGTTATAGCTTATCCCGCGCCCGATAAAGGCGATAGTTTGGCACGCCTGATCGTGGCCGATCACCTACCGCAGCCAGGTACTCAGATTGAGATTGCGATCCGCATGCCCATGACGGCCAGCCGCTTTCCCGCCAAGGAAGTTTATGATTGGGCGGAAGGTGAACTCGCCCGCCATTTGGCATCGGGCCGCGATGTTGCTGTGCTGTGCGAGGTGTGCCCCTTTTTTTACGGCTCCTTTATGTATCTTTTTGGCCGCTTGGCTGAACGCCACGCCGTTGAGGTCGTGCCGGGCGTCTCCTCCCTAACGGCTTGTGCTGCGATGTTGGGGGCACCCTTGGCAGCGCGAAATGATGTTTTATCGGTGATCCCGGCACCGTTGGAGAATGATGAACTTTCAAGCCGCCTAGAGCACGTTGAAGCTGCCGCTATCATTAAGGTCGGGCGTCACTTCGAAAGAGTGCGCGGTCTTTTACGTGATCTAGGGCTCGCCGAGAAAGCGCGCTATGTCGAACATGCCACGATGAAGACGCAGAAGATCTTGCCGCTCGAAGAAGTGGGCGAAGGCGAAGCACCCTACTTCTCCATGATCTTAATCCACAAGCGCGGGGAGGCATGGTCATGACAGAGCCGGGACAGCCCGTAATTTTGGTGTTGAGCGAGCGTGGCCTGGAGGTGGCGCGTCACATCGCGGCGGTACTGGGGTCCGCAGAGATTAGTGGCCGTGAAGGCCGGGTGGCCGGGGCGGATTCCACATTTCCAGAGACGATTGCCGAACTTAGATCCCACTTCAGCGCCGGGCGTCCGATTATAGCCCTATGCGCTGCTGGTATTGTCGTTCGCGCGCTTGGTTCCTTATTGACGGATAAGCAAAGTGAGCCGCCCGTCATTGTGGTCGCTGAAGACGGCTCCGCTGTCATTCCGCTTCTTGGTGGTCACCATGGATCGAACGAATTGGCGATGCTGATCGCATCAGCTCTCTCGGTTGAAGCTTCCATCACGACGGCTGGTGATCTGGCGTTCGGTCTTGCGCTTGATGCACCGCCTGTGGGCTACGTTCTGGCAAACCCGGGTGCTGCGAAAAGCTTTATGGCGGAACTCCTAACGGGAAAGGCTGTGAGTTTGGAGGGAGAGGCACCCTGGCTCCGCGATAGTGGCCTCCCCTTCGATCCCAATGCGGTTTTATCGATAGTGGTAAGCGAGAAGGCTTCGCAAGGTGCGCCGCATTGCTTGCATTATTACCCCAAAACCCTGGCAATCGGGGTTGGATGCGAGCGAGGCGCGGAACCTGGCGAGGTCATTAAGCTCGCAGAAGACGCGATACTAGAGGCAGGGCTTGCACGCGAAGCAGTAGGGGGTGTTTTCTCGATTGATCTTAAATCGGACGAGGGTGCTGTTTTAGCCCTTGCCGATCATTTCGCTGTGCCCGCGCGGTTTTTCGATGCGGCAAAGTTGGAACAGGAAGCGAGCCGCCTAGAAACGCCGTCTGAAGTGGTTTTCAGGGAGGTGGGTTGCCACGGCGTTTCAGAAGGGGCGGCGCTCGCAGCGGTTGGTCGTTCAGGGCATCTCGTCCTTCCCAAGCGGAAATCTGGGCGTGCAACCCTCGCCATCGCGCGCGCAAAAGAACCACTAGCGCCCAAGACGATTGGGCGTGCGCGCGGTTCGCTCGCCGTTGTTGGAATTGGGCCCGGTGATCCTCTTTGGCGTGCGCCGGAGGTCGATGAGGTCGTTGCCCAAGCGGGGGATCTCGTTGGCTACAGCCTCTACCTCGATCTCCTAGGCTCGCTGGCCGACGGTAAAGTGCGCCATGATTTCGCACTAGGAGAGGAAGAAGAGAGAGTTCGTCATGCCCTGGGCCTCGCCGCGGAGGGACGCGATGTCGCACTCGTCTGCTCGGGCGATCCAGGCATTTATGCGATGGCGAGCTTGGTCTTCGAGCTTTTGGAGAGGAGTGGGCGAAGCGATTGGCAGCGTCTTGCGATCAAGATAGTGCCTGGCATTTCCGCATTGCAGGCAGCAGCGGCACGGATCGGCGCGCCACTGGGGCATGATTTCTGCGCCATTTCACTGTCTGACTTATTGACGCCCTGGCCTGTGATAGAGCGCCGCTTAGAAGCTGCTGCGGTCGGCGATTTCGTTGTCGCCCTCTATAATCCTGTGTCGAACCGTCGCCGTGAACAATTCGTGCGGGCCGTCGAAATTCTCCGCGCCCATCGCCTGGAGGACACGCCGGTTGTCATCGGGCGAAAGCTGGGAAGAGATGGAGAGAACATCGAGGTGATGGAACTTGGCTCGGTCACACCAGATCATGTCGATATGCTGAGTGTCGTTCTTATCGGCTCTAGCGAAAGCCGCCGGGTGCCGCGCGGCGATGGTGGGTGCTGGGTCTATACACCACGCGGCTACGCAGCCAAGGCAGGGGGCATGGCGGGCGAAGAAGAGAAGGCCCGTGAGACGGAGAAGGCCCATGAGACGGAGAAGGAAGGTGCCGCATGACCGTCCATTTCATTGGTGCAGGTCCAGGCGCGCCTGATTTGATCACCTTGCGCGGGCGAGACTTGATCGCTGGTGCAGATGTCGTCCTTTATGCAGGCTCCCTCGTGCCGCAGGAAATTTTAGCGCATGCGCGAAAAGATGCGCGCGTGATCGATAGCGCGCCCTTAACCCTTGATGAGATTATTGAGGAGATTGAAAGAGCGACATCCGCTGGCCTTGACGTCGCACGCGTACACTCAGGCGATCCTTCCCTTTACGGCGCGATAGCAGAACAGATGCGTAGACTAGAAGCTTTGGGTGTCGATTTCGATGTAACACCAGGCGTACCCGCCTTTGCCGCTGCTGCCGCGGCCCTTAAGACTGAGCTAACTTTGCCGGAAATCAGCCAGACGATTGTTTTAACCCGAACGGCCATGAAAGCGTCTGCCATGCCGAAGGGCGAAGAGTTGGAGGAACTGGGCCGTTGCGGCGCTACGCTTGCGATCCACCTTTCTGTGCGAAACCTCCGCTATGTGGAAGACGCGTTGACCCCCCATTATGGACCAGATTGCCCTGTCGTCGTTGTTTACCGCGCCACTTGGCCTGATGAACGCATTATCAAAGGTACGCTTTCAGACATACGTCAAAAAGTACGCGAGGAGAAAATTACCCGTACGGCTTTGGTTTTGGTTGGCCGGGTTCTTGCGCCTGAAGAATTTAGGGACAGTGCTCTCTATGACCCGGCACACCGCCATGTCTTGAGGCCAAAGCGCCGCGCGGATGCAGGGTGAAGTCAGATAAACCTAGTCTCCTAGGATATTCTCCTGCCTTAGCCAGTCTATAACTTGCTTCCCACTCGAAACAGTTTTGCTGGGCAGTGATTTTGGCCGTTCGATCATGACAACGGGTATTTGAAGCCTGCGTGCCGCGCCGATCTTTCCGTAAGTGGCGTCCCCGCCGCTATTTTTCGTAACCAAGGCATCAATACCTTTATCGCGCATCAATGCGATTTCCTCTTTTTGTATGAAAGGGCCGCGTGCGCACAGCAGCTCGAAGTGCGTAAGCGGCAGCGGGACTGCCGGAGGGTCGATAAGACGAACGAGAAACCAAAGATTTTCAAGTCCCGCAAAATCGGCGATGTCCTTATATCCAGTCGTTAGCAAAACGCGTGTGGCAATTTTGTTTAGCGCCCGTTTGTTTAGTGCTTGGGCTGCAGCTTTTGTGCCTGAAACTTTGATCCAATTATCGCCCACCACGTCCTGCCATGCGGGCCTCTCTAAGCGAAGCAGGGGGCAGTTTAGTGTCTGCGCTGCTTCAAAGGCGTTTTTCGAGATCATTGACGCAAAGGGGTGCGTGGCATCTATGACCGCCGTGAACGCCCCTTCATGAAGGTAGGTTGCCAAGCCCGTAGCGCCGCCAAAACCGCCGATACGCAATTTTCCTGGGATTTGGGCTGGGGTCTTTGTGCGTCCGGCAAGAGATGTGACAATAAGGGCATGAGGATGGGCAGTCGTTAAGGCCTTCGCGAGCTCTACGGCATCTCCGGTTCCGCCCAGAATGAGAAGTTTGGGGCGCTCAGTCATGGGACCTGCCAACCAGCTGGCCTTGGCGATCGAAAATCAGAACTTCGATTTCTGTTTCCGGGGAAGCCAATTCCATTGCTTTCAAACGGGCATGATGGGCCACCACATCCGCGAGGGCCAAGTTTTCGGCACTCGCCATGTCCAGGACTTGTTTCGCTGTGTTGGCTGTTTTTGTGGTCGCAACCAACTCCGCCTTCCCACCTAATTCCGTTATCAGCTCCGCGAGCCAATCGAAATTGACCTGGCTGCGTCCGGAGTGAAGATCCATATGCCCATAGGCCAGCTTGGAAATCTTCCCAAATCCGCCGCCGATGGTGAGCTTTGGGAGGGGGTTTTTGCGAAGATACTTCAGGAGCCCGCCTGCGAAATCGCCCATATCGAGCATCGCGCTGTCCGGTAACCCATAGAGCTTTTGAACGGCGGCCTCCGATGTCGAGCCTGTGCAACCGGCGACGTGGCGACGCCCGGTCGCGCGGGCGACGTCGATTCCACTGTGGATGGAATGGATCCAGGCAGAACAAGAATAAGGCACGACAATGCCCGTGGTGCCGAGGATCGAAATGCCGCCCAAAATTCCCAAGCGTGGGTTC
>CAXMNO010000090.1:0-5181 GCA_964194655.1 uncultured Acidimicrobiia bacterium | reverse complement strand
AGCGCTTTTAATGATCCCTCGATCATAAAAATCGCTCTAAGGTCTTATTATCACGCACTTTCCCGGCGCAAAACCGCACACACTTTTGCTGAAAGTGCTCTTTATTACGCACTTTCCGGGCGCAAAACCGCACACACTTTTGCTGAAAGTGCTCTAGCCCCAACGCGGTTGGGTATCGAGATCCACACCCAAATGGGCTTTGGCCAGGAATTCATGCGCTAGCCAATTATTGGCAGGGTGGACAGGCCCCAGGCGCGCGTCGCGGAAAATCCGTTCCATTCCCGATTTACGAAAGATTCCAAAGCCGCCTGCCACTTCCAAGGCCCGGTCAACCACCCGGTAAGCGCCATTGGTCGCGTGATACTTGGCCGCGATCAGCTTAACACCCCAGGCCGGGCCATGATCGACGCCATTGGACCAATCCTCTGCCACCTTATCAAGATGCGGGCCAATGGCCTCCAACTCCACAACCATCTTGCCAACGGCATGCTGAACTTCAGCGTGGTGAGCCATGGTCCTGGTCATAGTGACCGAGGTTTTGTCCTTAATCATGTCGATAGCAACTTCAAACGCCCTTAGCGCATTGCCATAATAGATATTGCCGAATGTCGGTTCCGCCCAGGCGAAGATCGCCAAAACGAAGAGGTCGATGCCGCCCCAACCAGCGGGCACGACGCGACCAACATGCTCATCGGCGACAAAGACATTATCCAGTATCGTGTCGTCACTGCGCGTGGCGCGCATACCAAGCGTATCCCAAGTCTCCACAATCGAAATACCGTTGCTATCGCGCGGCACGAAGACATGGACGACCTGCGGTTTATCAGGGTCGCTATCATCCATCGCGTGGACACCGAGGTAATCCCATACAGGCGTCAAGCTGCCAAAAGACTTACGTCCCTTGATCCGATAGCCGCCTTCGACCTTCACGGCCTTTGCCGTTGAATAGATAAGCGGCCAGTCGTTGCCCCCTTCTGCGTGGCCAGCTGCATGAATTTTCCCCTTGGCTGCTTCTTCCAGCATCCAAACGAGCGATTCATCGCCATGACGAAGAAGATCGCCCGCCACCCCGCACCAATAGATATGCATATTAATCGCTAACGCCGTCGCCGGAGCGTACATCGCAAGGCGTCTTTGCTCCTGACAAACCTCGGCGAGCGATTTTCCATGGCCACCGAGCTCTGTTGGCACATTTATTTTGGTGTAGCCCGTCTCCTGCAATTCTTCGTAGTCTTCAAAAAAGAAGCGATTTTCTTCGTCATAGCGCGGCGCACGCTCTCTAAATCGCTCAAGGCGTTCTTCTGAGAGAATAAAGTCAGTCGATTCACTCATGCTCATCAACCTCCGATCCGACGTTCACATTTGGCTTAAGCAAAAATGCAAATAGGCCTCCCATTGCAGGAGGGTGGGGGAAGCATGATCTGGGTTTTAGGAGGTGCCTTGGTTTAAGAACTAAGGCTTCTTCGTGGCCGGGCACCACCGCATGAACTTTAAGACGCTGACAGCGTCACGCCAAGAGTTTGTTACGGTGTCACGAATTAAATCGGCAGTTCGCTTTGCGTTATCTGGGACTGCTCCATGACCTCATCAATCAAGTCCTGCGCACCCTCATCAAGTAACTCGTCCAAGGCGGAGCCTGCGACCTGTTCGCGGCCTATCTCAAGAAGGATTGGAACAGCGAGAGGGGAGACGCGTTCCAACCTTCGATGATCGATTTTGCCCTTCACGCGACCGAGAAGTTCGGCCAGGCGCCCGATATCGGTCAAACCACCAGCCGCATCCCTTTGCGTTGCCTCCAGCAGTATGTGATCGGGCTGATGGCGCCGCAAAACATCGTAAATAAGATCGGCGGAGATTGTCATTTCACGCCCTCGCCGCTCGCGTCCGCCAACGCGCTGGTCGATCAGGCCTGCAATGACCGCGATGTTGCGGAAGGTGCGCCGCAGCATCGAAGATTCCGCCATCCATTCTTCCAAATCGTCGCCCAGCATATCTTCATCGAATAAAGCATCGACATCCTCGACCGTTCTTAGGCTCCAAATGGCGATCACATAATCGCTCGCGACAAAACCAAGGGGACCCAGGCCTATGCGTTCCATCCGCCGCGTTAAAAGCATGCCGAGTGTTTGGTGCGCATTGCGTCCAGCAAAGCAGTAGGCGACGAGGAATTCCTTTTCCCCTCTTGGAAAGGTCTCGACCAAAAGGCCATCGGCGCTCGGCAAGACCGAGGCCCAGCGCTGGATCGCAAGCCATTCCCGCACCGGCTTTGGCAATTCAGCCCAGTGGGTGGGGTTTGAGAGTATCGCGCGGACACGATCGGAAAGATGCGTCGAGAGCGGCAAGCGTCCGCCGACATAAGCTGGCACCTTAGGCGGCTCATTGGATTTCGCGTTTTGCGCCATGATGGTTTCTTCACGGATTCCGATGAAGGCCAAGCGGCGGCCTGAGAATATGAAAGTGTCGCCGGGAACCAGGCCGTTGGCGAAGTATTCCTCGACCTCGCCAAGGACCGGGCCACCCTTGACCCGGACTTTCAATCGCGGCGCCTCAACGATGGTGCCGACATTTTGGCGATAGCGGCGCAGATGCTGCAAGTTCGAGACTCGCCACAGGCCATCGGCGCCTTTCCCCAAGCGCCGGAACTGTTCATAGACTTTAAGCGCATAGCCACCTGTTGCCACAAACTCCAATACCCGGTCGAAGTCTTCGCGAGTCAGCATGTTGTAGGGCGCAGCAGTGCGTACTTCTTCGTAGAGCTCCCCGGCTTCAAAGGGGCCGCTACAAGCGCGCCCTAGAATGTGTTGAGCCAGAACGTCGAGGCCACCAGGCCGAGCATCATCGCCGTCCAGCGTCCCCTCCGCCACCGCTTCAAGGGCTGCCCTGCATTCAAGGACTTCAAAGCGATTTGCCGGAACGAGCAAGGCACGGCTAGGCTCTTCCAAACGGTGGTTGGCGCGGCCGATCCTTTGCAACAGACGCGATGCCCCCTTCGGCGCGCCAATCTGGACCACAAGATCAACCGCCGCCCAATCGACCCCCAGATCAAGGGAAGAGGTTGCGACCACTGCGTCCAAATCACCCCTCGCCATCGCCGCTTCCACCTTACGCCGTTGTTCGCGCGCGAGCGATCCGTGATGCAAGGCGATCTTGAGGTTCTTCTCGTTCAAGCGCCAAAGTTCTTGAAAGACCAGCTCGGCTTGTGCGCGCGTATTGACGAAAAGAATGGCGGTGCGCTTTTCGCTAAGTTCTTGATAAACCTCCTCAAACGCATGGAGTGCCATATGGCCGGACCAGGGTAAACGCGCACCGGTGGAGAGGATATCTATCTGTGCGGGCGCACCTGCCGCCCCTTCCACCAGGCGAACGGCCTCAAGATCACAGCCGTCATGGGCAAGCCAGACCCTCGGCTCTGCTGGTTCGCGTATGCTTGCTGAAAGGCCGACACGGCGGTGGCCAGGTGCCAAAGCAGACAGGCGCGCCAAACCCAAGGCCAGCAAGTCGCCACGTTTGGTGTGTAGCAAGGCATGGAGTTCATCGACGACAACGGTCTTAAGAGTGCCAAATATCTCCGGTGCGTCAGGATAAGACAGCAACAGAGCCAGCGATTCAGGCGTCGTGAGCAAGATATGCGGCGGCTTTATCCTTTGGCGTTTTCGTTTGCTCTCAGGCGTATCGCCGGTCCTGGTTTCGCAAGTAATCTCCAGTCCCATCTCTTCAATGGGCGCAAGCAGGTTGCGGTGAATATCGACAGCCAAGGCCTTTAAGGGCGAAATATAGAGCGTATGAAGGCCAGCTCCTTCCTCTCCTCTCACGATTTCAATCAAGCTTGGCAGAAAACCTGCGAGCGTCTTGCCCCCGCCTGTTGGCGCGATCAGTAGGGTTGAAACGCCTTCGCTTGCCGCCTCTAACATCTGCAGTTGATGATCGTGCGGCGCCCAGCCACGACCTCGAAACCAGGCTGCGAACTTTTCCGGCAAGGTGGTGGGGTTCAGATCTAGGGGCGACTCCAACATGGCCCCGCAAGAATAGCCTCGCCGTCAAAGCCCGCATAACCCCTATTCGTTTACGCGCGCGCTTTTTCGGTTTGAAAGGTACAGAAACTCGGTCAATTATGGTCCAGTATTTTGAAGAAATGGGGATAGGCAATATGGCTAGTTCGATTGCAAGAGGCGCCGGTTTTCTGGGCGCACCTTATGGGGAGCTTACTGGAAACACCAAAGCAGCTGTACTGGGGCTTCCTTTCGATATGGGAACCAGTGGGACGCGGATCGGCGCCCGCCATGGGCCAGCGTCTATTCGGCAACAGTCCCTCACCCTCTCGCTCTCTTATGCGCCCTTTTCGGTCGCCAACCCACTAGAAGAACTCAATCTGGTAGACCTTGGCGATGTAGTGGTGACCCCGGGGCGGACTGAGCCTTCCTTTACCGCAATAGAAGAAGCCATGACCCCAATTATCGAAGCAGGTGTCACGCCATTAACTTTTGGTGGTGATGGGTCAGTGAGCTTGCCACAACTTCGCGCACTTGCGAAACGCCATGGCCCACTTTCCCTCCTTCATTTTGACGCCCACACCGATACCAGCCCACCACCGGGTGGCTCAGAAAGGCATACCTCCGGGACAACCTTTACAAGGGCAGCCGAGGAAGGATTAGTTGAAACTTCAAGCTCCTTTCACATCGGCGCACGCGGGCCGAGCTCGGTGCCTGACATCTTTGAATACGGGCGAGCGTTCGGTTACCAAATCATTCCAGATGAAGAAATGCGCGCGCTAGGCCGTGATGGCTTGCTTCAGCTCATCCACGAAACGCTCCACGGCAAAAACGTCTATCTCTGTTGGGATATGGACTTCTTCGATGCCTCAGCCGCACCAGGTGTTTGCGATCCAACCTGGGGCGGTCCAAGCGCACATGAAGGCCTGGAACTCCTTAAAGGCCTAAAGGGCTTGAACCTTAGAGCTTGCGACATCAACACCGTGACGCCGCCGCTAGATCCCCAGGGGATGACCGCACACTTAGCAGCCGTAGTTGGGCTTTTAATGCTTCACCTGCTTTTGATGCGCTGAGAACTTAGTTCGCGACGATCACACCACAGGCGACACGCGCGCAACAGCAAGATCGCCGTCAATCCATCCCCTCAAGTTCATCGATAAAGCGGCTGATGAGGGAGAGGCCACGGCTCCAA
>CAXMNO010000089.1:0-2211 GCA_964194655.1 uncultured Acidimicrobiia bacterium | reverse complement strand
ACCCCGGCCAAGGCTCCGAAAACGGACCATGCGGTTACGGATGCGGGCTACATAACGATTGCCGCGCGCAAGTCACTGACCGGCGATCAATCCTATCACCTGCCGCTCGACTTCGATCCGAGCAAATATCACTCAGTCGGCATCTGGTGCGAGAAGTTCCAAGTTCTCTTTGGTGCAGCGGAATTGAAAGCAGGCTAAGCAATACAGAGGCGCTCATGCGTCTTTAGGCGGAAAGATTTTTCACCCGCCGATCGAACGAAAGGCCGGATCTGCACTGCAGGTTCGGCCTTTTCTTTTTATGATCAAATCTCCTATTGGCTTTTCAGGCGCGCTTCAGGTTAAGCTCGGACATCTTTCCACATCGGGCATCTTTCCACGTCGGAGGGTCTTCATATGAGCGATCAAAGCGTTGCCACCGGTGGCTGTCTCTGCGGTGAGCTGAAATATGAGGTGAAAGGCGATCCCCTTTGGGTCGCGCACTGCCACTGCTTTAGCTGCCGGCGAAATACGGGGGCCCCTGTTACAACCTTTGTCGGCTTTCCAATTGCCGCCTTTCGCTACGTGACCGGATCGCCAAAGGTCTTTGCCTCCTCCCCCGGTGTCAGGCGGAGTTTTTGCGGCACCTGCGGCACGCCGATTTCTTATGAATCCGATAAGCTCGCGGATGAGATCCACCTCTACCTCTCCACCCTCGACAACCCGGACGACTACGTCGCCCAGACCCATGTTTTTACCGAAGAAAGCGTTTCCTGGTTCAAGATCGACGACGATATCCCCAGATACCGCACGACCCGGCGCTGAGGACATTACGGGCGCATAACAGTTTTTGAGACAAGCGCTGGACTTTGTTTTAAACTAAAGCCTCTTCCTCCCCCCAAAATGCGGAAGACAATTATTTTTTCATGCCAGTTCATACCCTCATCACCCGGTTAGATCGAATAGACCGGTCGCGATTACAGGTGCAACCAAGGCGGCTTTCGGGCCGCTTAAGAAAATTGGGGTACAGTGCCATGGAAGGTCCCGTCCTGAATAGCGAGTTTGTGCGGTTTTGGAATGAAATCTTGGTCCCTAAGTTCGTGCGCTTCCGCCATATTCTTGTCGATGGGCTGAGTAATCACAGCGCACAGATCTTTCCGAATTTGCCGGTTAAGGAAGGCGATAAAATCCTCGACGTCGGCTGTGGTTTTGGCGATACGGCGATCCTGCTGGCTAAGCGCGCTGGCCCATCGGGCGAGGTCGTCGGCATCGACTGCTGCGATGGTTTTCTGAACTATGCGCGCGATGACTTGGCGAACACCGACATCGATAATGTCCGCTTTATCGAGGGCGATGCCCAGCTCTACCCCTTCGAGCCGGAATTCGACTATGTCTTTGCCCGCTTCGGCACACAGTTTTTCGAAAACCCGGTGACTGGGCTGAAGAATATGCGCCGCGCGCTCAAGCCCGGTGGCCAAATGACCATGATCGTCTGGCGTACTCCAGACGACAATCCTTGGCTGGGTTTGCCCAAAGATGTCATCATGAACCACCTGCCACCACCAGGCGAGGATGCGCGAAGTTGTGGCCCCGGCCCCTTCTCGATGGCTAATCAGGAGATGGTCACCAAACAGCTTGAAATCGCTGGTTATGATGATATCTCCTTCCAGCGGATCGATGCGTCTTTGATGGTGGGAAGCTCCGTTGAAGACGCGGTTGAATTCCAGCTGGCACTGGGTCCCGCGGGCGAGGTTTACCGCGAAGCAGGCGATGAGGCTGTGCAAAAGCATAATGAGATCGTGGATGCGCTCAGCACCGCGATCGCACCTTATGCAGGCGAGAACGGCGTCATGATGGATTCAAGCTCCTGGGTGATTTCAGCGCGAAATCCAGGGTAGGAACGCTAGATAAGTTGTTTGAGTTCTTTTGGGGGGAAAATGGCACGCACTGTTTGGGTCAATGGCCGCTTTTGCGCACCTGATGAAGCTGAAGTTTCCATCTTCGATCGCGGCCTGCTTTTTGCCGATGCGGTTTACGAGGTCGCCGGTGTCTATAAGGGACGCTTGATCGATTTCAATTCCCACATGGCGCGCCTTGCCCGCTCGCTGGGGGAGCTTTCCATACCCCAACCCCTTAGCCGGGATGAAATCCTGGCCATTATGCGAGAATTGGTCCAGCGCAACGAGGTCGAGGAAGGCCTTGTTTATATGCAAGTCACGCGCGGCGTTGAAGAAC
>CAXMNO010000088.1:0-3718 GCA_964194655.1 uncultured Acidimicrobiia bacterium | reverse complement strand
CGAGGATCAGAATATCGCTGTAGGGAGGCCCGAAATAAATCGCAGCCAGGACCAGCGGTGCCAGAACGATAGCTGAAAGGATGCGCTTGGTCAGTTCGCTCACGCCACCTGGCACTTTCGCACTTCGATTAACGAGAATCGGTTGTCGTACCATAACGGCGATCACGCCGTTGATACTCGGCTACTGCTAGAGCAAGGTCTTCCTTGGAAAAATCCGGCCAATGCTTTTCGATAAATACGAACTCGCTGTAAGCCGATTGCCAAAGTAGGAAGTTACTTATGCGAATTTCCCCGCTCGTGCGGATCATTAAGTCAGGATCTGGAAGGCCGAGTGTCAATAGCTCATGCTCGAAAGTCGGCTCATCTATTTCAGAAGGTTGAAGTTCCCCACGCTCGACCTTCTCGGCGAGCCGTTTTGCCGCGCGCACGATTTCCTGCCGGCCGCCATAGCTGAGTGCGATCGTCAAAGTAAGGCTTTTGCCTTCAGCCGTTAGACTTTCAGCCACTTCAATTTGCTGAACAATATCTTGAGGCAGGCGTGTCAAGTCGCCCACGAAACGCACGCGAACGCCGTTCTTTTTAAGGTCTTTGGATTCGTTTTTCAGATAGCGGCGCAATAGCCCCATGAGATCTTTGACCTCATCTGCAGGGCGGCGCCAATTCTCGGAAGAAAATCCGAAAAGCGTGATGTAAGAAATACCTAACTCGACAGCGGCTTCCACCGTCCTTCTGACAGAATCAGCCCCACGCTGATGTCCAATCATCCGGGGTAATCCGCGCGCACGCGCCCAGCGCCCATTGCCATCCATTATGATGGCGACGTGGGTTGGGACCTCTTGTTGCGTAAAGTCGGCTGCAAGGCTCATGAATTCGCTATTCTCTTCTCCAATGGATTAAATCAAGAGACCCCGAACCAAATTCAATCAGACTTGAAGGATTTCCTCTTCCTTCTGAGCTAACAGGTCGTCAATGCTCTTGATGTGTTTATCTGTGAGCTGTTGATACTCATCTGCCCAAAGGTGATGCTCGTCTTGGGACAACTCCCCATCTTTTTCCATGTGCTTGAGGTTATCCATACCATCGCGGCGTACATTTCTAACGGCGATCCGGGCCTGTTCGGCATACTTTCCAGCAATTTTGGTGATTTCAAGGCGCCGTTCCTCAGATAACGGCGGAATTGGGACACGGATAGCCTGGCCATCAGTCACCGGATTTAGGCCTAAACCTGAATCCCTAATGGCACGTTCCACAGCGCCGACCAAGGTCTTGTCCCAGACTTGAACCGTGATCATGCGCGATTCTGGCACCGAGATTGAGCCAACCTGGTTCATCGGCATGGCCGATCCGTAGGCCTCAACATTGATAGGTTCAACGAGCCCGACTGATGCCCGCCCTGTTCTTAAGCCCATAAATTCACGTGTCAGCGCCTCGAAAGCGCCATCCATGCGACGTCTAATGTCTTTGATATTTGGATCCGACAAGGTTCAATCCCCATCCTTCACGATCGTAAAGCGTCCCCGTCCGCATAACACTTCGGAGAACGCACCTGGAGAGTATATTGAGAAAACAAGAATTGGAATGCGATTTTCCCGCGCAAGCGAAATAGCGGCATGATCCATTACACCTAAATCTTGGCGGAATACATCCATATATGAAAGCTTATCAAAACGCTTGGCATCATTGTTCTTGGCGGGATCACTATCATAAACACCGTCAACCTTGGTCGCTTTAAGCAATAGGTCGCAACTCATTTCCGATGCCCGTAAGGCAGCAGCCGTATCTGTCGTAAAAAAGGGATTTCCTGTACCAGCGCCAAAGATAACAACGCGGCCTTTTTCCATATGGCGGACGGCGCGGCGGCGGATATAGGGCTCTGCGACTGTTGCCATTGGAATGGCGGACTGAACCCTGGTATCGATACCTTGTGCCTCTAAGGCACTTTGAACGGCAAGCGCATTGATGACCGTGGCTAGCATTCCCATATAGTCGGCGGTCGCGCGCTCCATTCCTTCAGCTGCACCCTTGAGGCCGCGAAAGATATTGCCGCCGCCAACCACCAGGCACACCTCCACGCCTAATTTGCGAACTTCGGCAACGTCGCGGGCGATCTGCTGCACCATTTCCGATTCAAGCCCATATTCTAGGGAGCCCATCAAAGCTTCACCAGAGATTTTCAGGAGAACCCTCTTATATTGCGGTCCTATCTCACCGACCTCGTCCATATTTGCGCCTTTTCAACCGCCAAAATTCCGCTGCCTACGATTCTAGGCATAATATACCGATTCGCGCAGCAAACCCCATACTTCAGGAAAGGATTATTTAATTTAAACTCGATATGGAAAACCCGCCAACTCATGGACCAATAGAGGCCCCAAGAATTGGCGGGTTCATGTGTCAAACTTTAAGGGCAATGGTGTCGTAAACTACCAGCCCTTAAAAAATCAGGCCTGTCCTGCCGCAGCGGCGACTTCGCTAGCGAAATCAGGGCCTTCTTCCTTCTCGATACCTTCACCCAATTTGAAACGGGCAAACCCAGTCACTGAGATATCAGCGCCAAGTTCTTTTCCGGCACCAGCTATGACATCGCTAACCTTGCTCTCGCCGTCGATGACGTAAAGCTGCTCTAGCAGACAAATCTCTTCGTAGAACTTGCGCAAGCGTCCCTCGACCATCTTTTCGATGATGTTCTCAGGCTTCCCACTCGCACGGGCTTGATCAGCAAGAATCTCACGTTCTTTATCAAGGGCAGAAGCGTCTACCTCATCACGAGAAATATAGCCCGGATCGGTATTGGCGATATGCATCGCAAGCTTCTTGCCAAGATCGGCCAAACCAGCTTGATCGCCCGAGGATTGCAAACCGACAATTACGCCGATCTTACCCAGGCCATCGCCAATCTTGTTATGGACGTAATTGGCTATCACACCTTGCCCAACCGAGACGGTCGCAGTGCGGCGGATTGTCATATTCTCGCCGATTTTAGCGATTAAGTCCGTCAAAGCGTCGGAAATTGGCTTATCAGAAGCGCTATCGGTCGTAGCTTTCAGCGCATCCAAATCGCCGCCCGCACCCAATGCGGAGGTCGCGCACGAAGCGACGAACGCCTGGAAGGTTTCGTTGCGAGCAACAAAGTCGGTTTCCGAGTTTACCTCGACCAATGCGCCGCGGTTGCCATCGATTGCAACACCGACAAGCCCTTCGGCGGCGACACGGCCAGCTTTCTTCGCCGCCGCCGCGAGGCCATTTTTACGCAACCAGTCCTTGGCGTTTTCAATATCGCCATCACACTCCGTAAGCGCCTTTTTGCAATCCATCATTCCGGCGCCGGAGGCCTCGCGAAGCTCCTTCACAAGCCCAGCGGTAATTACGGCCATATCTACTTCCTCACTTCCAGTGCATCGATATCGGTTCAACTTAAGAAAAGCGAAGGCGGGCTCATGAGAGCCCGCTGCTTCTTAAGCGCTTGCGGCCTCCGCCGGCTTTTCCTTTTTTTCAGCAGCAGCTTCTTTTTCGGCGGCGGCTTCTTTTTCAGCAGGTGCCTCTTTTCCAGCAGCGGCTTCTTTTTCAGCAGCAGCTTCTGTTTCAGCAGCAGCTTCTTTTTCAGCAGGTGCCTCTTTTTCAGCAGCGGCTTCTTTTTCAGCAGCGGCTTCTTTTTCAGCAGCAGCTTCTTTTTCGGCGACGGCTTCTTTTTCGGCAGGTGCCTTTTTTTCAGCAGAGG
>CAXMNO010000087.1:0-9786 GCA_964194655.1 uncultured Acidimicrobiia bacterium | reverse complement strand
CACCCCGGGACCAATCCCTGGCATCGCAACTCCCCCAAAACCTCTGCAAAGGCACGACACCGCGTATCAGAGCTCACCACGCTGGAATGTATTTTCAATGCTTGCTGCGAGAGGGTGAAAAGCGAGGGAAACGCGAGCAATCGGGCCGCAAAATCATCCGCGACCCATCCTACCCTTCGGCCGTCCACCATAAAGGGCAAGTGTCCTTGAAGGTCATGCGCATTCACTCGGCGTATGCGCTCTATCAGCTTTGCTGCAATGCTCGATGTCATAAGAAACCACTATAGGCACGCGCTAAATTCAAACGATGAAAATGCACAAAGACATGCCTATCTGTCAACCATAACTGGGCATAATCGTTGACGTTATTAGGAGGTTGCTTAAACTCGCGAGCGCGAGAGCTCTTGTCGAGCTAAAGGTTCTTAACGCAGCCTCTAAATTGCTAGGCCCGCACGAAAAATCACAAGGCTTCAAATCTAATGACCCATCACCTCCCCCTTATTCGTTCACTGAACGCACGCGCTGTTGTAGCTCCCCTGGTCCGACCGATCCGTACTGCTGTGGGAACAGTGCCAGCCGCCCCCTTGGTGTTGATCGATGTGGAAACAGATCAAAACGTAACGGGCCGATCCTATATCTTCGGCTATAGCCCCAAAACATTAGCCCCGTTGGTCGCTTTTCTTGAAAACCTAACCGATCTGCTGGTGGGAAAATCTATTGCGCCACAGGCGCGCATGGATGACTTGACCCGGACGTTCCGATTGCTGGGGCGCCAAGGCCTTGTCGGTATGGCTTTCTCGAGCCTGGAAATGGCGCTTTGGGATGCCCTTGGGCAGGCAAGGGACCTACCCGTCGTCTCACTCCTTGGTGGCGAGGCGAAGGCGATCCCGGCCTATGACAGCTACGGAATCTTGGATCCCAAGGAAGACCGGGGCGCCTTGGAAGCATCCCTCGCTCAAGGCTTCAAAGCTTTCAAAATCAAGCTTGGCGAGAGTTCAGCAGATAACGACGAAAAGATTGTCGCTGAGGTGCGCGAGATCATCGGATCAGAGCCCGATTTGATGATAGACTTCAACCAATCCCTCGATCCCATTGAGGCTGTTCGCCGCCTCGATCGCCTGGCACCTTACGGCCTTACTTGGGTGGAAGAGCCTGTGCGGGCCGAAGACCTTGAGGGTCACGCGAGAGTCCGTGAAGCCTCAGGCGTGCCTGTCCAAACAGGTGAGAACTGGTGGTTTCCCGCCGATATGACCAAGGCAATCGCGGCAGGTGCGCTTGATTACGCCATGCCCGATCTTATGAAAATCGGCGGTATCTCCGGCTGGCTCGCAGCCATGGCTTTGGCCGATGCGGCATCAATCCCGATGTCCAGTCACCTTTTCATCGAAGCCAGCGCGCACGTCCTGTCAATAACGCCGACGTGTCACTATCTGGAATACCTGGATATCGCAGGCGGCGTCCTGGGCGAACCGATGGAGGTCATCGACGGCTGTATTACCCCGCGCGGCCCCGGCGTTGGGATTACCTGGAACGAGGAAGCCGTAGAGCGCTTCGCCGCCTAAGAACCAGCCCTATTAAAAGAAAACGCCGCCCCTTCATTCGAGGAGCGGCGTTTTCTTTTATTCAAGACGCGTGAGGAACTTAGAAAAGTCCCTCGACACGGCCGTTGTCACCCAAAAAGATCGAATTGGCCGCCGGAACGCGCGGTAGCCCCGGCATGGTCATGACATCGCCGGTGACGATCACCAGGAAACCGGCGCCGGCAGACAATCGCACTTCGCGGATCGGCACCACATGACCGGACGGCGCACCCTTCAAGTTTGGATCGGTGGAGAAGGAATACTGCGTCTTCGCCATGCAAACCGGGAAGTGACCATATTCGGTTTGAAGGTCGGCCAGCTGCTTTCTGATTTTATCGTCAGCGATAATATCATCGGCACCGTAAAGCTTGGTCGCAATGGTCTTGATCTTGTCCCAAAGGGGCATGTCATCATCGTATATCGGCGAAAACTGTGCCGTATCGCTGTCGACCAAATCAACCACGTGACGCGCCAGTTCTTCCGTGCCAGCACCGCCATTGGCCCAATGTGAGGCCACGATCGCCTTTGCACCCAGATCTTTACAAGCTGCGCGCACGGCCTCGATCTCTTCGTCGGTATCGTTGATGAACTGGTTGATAGCAACGACCACGGGAACGCCGAAGGACTTAACATTCCGGATGTGACGGGCAAGGTTAGCGCAACCTGATTTAACCGCCACCACGTTTTTCGTGCCCAATTCGGCCTTGGCGACGCCGCCGTGCATTTTCAGCGCCCGAACGGTGGCCACAATAACCGCCGCCTTGGGATCGAGACCGGCCTTGCGGCACTTGATATCGAAGAACTTCTCAGCACCAAGATCGGCGCCAAAGCCAGCTTCCGTTACGACGTAGTCCGCCAATTTCAAGGCCGTCTTGGTGGCAATCACCGAGTTACAACCATGAGCGATGTTGGCAAACGGACCGCCATGAATGAGGGCAGGGTTGTTTTCAAGCGTCTGCACCAAGTTCGGGGCGATAGCGTCTTTCAAAAGCACCGACATCGGACCATGTGCTTTCAGATCTTTCGCCTGAACTGGCTTACGGTCCCGGGTATAGGCGACAACGATGCGACCAAGACGTTCGGTCAAATCCTCCAAATCGGTGGCGAGGCAGAAGATCGCCATAACCTCGGAGGCAACCGTGATATCGAAACCGTCCTCACGCGGATAGCCGTTGGCGACACCGCCCAACGAATTATTGATGGAACGAAGCGCGCGATCGTTCATGTCGACGACCCGACGCAAAGCAATCCGGCGAGAATCGATGCCGAGCTCGTTGCCCCAATAGATGTGGTTATCGACCAGCGCCGCCAGCAGGTTGTGAGCGACCCCGATGGCATGGAAATCGCCCGTGAAGTGGAGATTGATATCCTCCATCGGAACCACTTGGGCATAACCGCCGCCTGCAGCACCACCCTTCACACCAAAGCAAGGGCCAAGCGATGGCTCGCGCAGGCACACGACAGATTTTTTGCCGATGCGGTTCAAACCGTCATTCAAGCCGACAGAGGTCGTAGTTTTGCCCTCGCCAGCTGGCGTCGGCGTGATCGCCGTCACCAAAATTAATTTTCCATCAGGCTTATTCGCTAAGGACTTGATGAAGTCGAAGGAAATCTTCGCCTTGCTTGGTCCATATTGCAGAAGGGCGTCGCCGGGAATGCCGATCTTAGCGCCAATCTCGGCGATCGGCTGCATCGTGGCTTCGCGGGCAATTTCAATATCACTTTTCGGCATAATCGTCTCCGGCAAGACTCGAGAATTGTTGGATCGCGGCCTAGACCAGCCGCTTTGGCGGGGCAATCTAATGACAGCGGCGCGAAGATAATGTCCCGGAGACGACATGGCAATCCCATCCTACGTCAGGGCTTCGCACCTTTGCGTCATCAGGCCTGGGAAACGAGAGGGAGGGTATGCATTTCCGGCCGTTCTGGGAAGATTTACCACGATACGGAAAGCATGATCTTCTGCTCGAAATCCGCACGAATTTGATGTCGCTTGGGTCAAACCCGGAAAAGATCAACGCGCCCCGATAATCTCTATCATGCGCTAACAAGAATCTTGCGGCGCCATCACGAACAACGGATAGTTCGGGTACCATGTCGTCGCAACACGGCCTTGCCGTCCTCACCTTGGTTCTTTCGCTTCTTCTCGCCCCCTCGGGACCGGTCCGCGCAGAGGAAGTGAAGCTGGAGCTGCTATTGGCAGTTGATGCTTCTTCCAGCGTGGACAGTGAAGAATTCGACTTGCAAATGAAGGGACTGGCTTCGGCCTTTCGCGATCCTGGAGTACAGGCAGCCCTTCAACAAACCTGGCCTAACGGGATAGCGGTTGCCCTTTTGCAGTGGTCGCAGGCAAACGCTCAAGTCGAGGCAATTGAATGGACCGTTATTCGTTCATTCGCCGACGCTGAAGCTTTCGCCCAGCGCCTCGATGGAACGGCGCGCTTCGTACAAGGCGGAGCCACTGCCGTCGGCACCGCGATTGCAGCAGGTGCTGATTGGATAGAAACCAACAGCTATGCGGGTGAGCGTAAAGTGATCGATGTCTCGGGGGACGGTCAGGCAAACGAGGGGATTCCAGCGGCCCTTGGCCGGGCAAAGGCCATGAAGCTTGGCATCACCGTGAACGGTCTTGCAATCCTTAACGAAGAGCGTGACCTCGCCAGGTATTACATTGCTGGCGTCGTCGGGGGGCCTGGGTCGTTTCTCTTAACCGCCGATGACTTCTCCGATTTCACACGCGCGATCCGGCGAAAGATCTTCTTCGAAATCACCGGCCCGCCAATAGCTTCCTTGGAAGAAAAACCGCAAACGCTCGCCCACGCGACAAGCACGCGCCAAAGATAAGGTACATCGAGTCTCAGTGAGGCCAAGATTCTAGGAAACTGTCCAACCAGCGCGCCATACCTTGGTTATAGACCTCGCAGTCGCGGCGTTGGCGTTCGGGCGAGTGTGCCCCTGGTTGTGCGAGGGAATGTGACGCCTCGGAAATCCAGCGATTCATGACCCCTGGTGTCACCTCAGGGTGGAACTGCAAACCGTAGGCCTTGTCACCGTAACGAAAGGCTTGGTTCGGGAAATCCGGGCCGGTCGCGAGAAGTTCGGCCCCTTCGGGAACGTCAAACCCCTCGTTGTGCCAATGATAAACGTAGAGCGGTCCTTCGAATAGGCCATTCGCCATGGGTGTTGGCGCAATTTCGACATAGCCTATTTCGTGATAGCCCTCATCATGGCGAGCCACTGCTGCGTCCAATGCGCGGGCGAGCATTTGACCGCCCAAACAGATACCCAAAAAGGGCCGGTCGGCTGCCACCCAACGGCCAATCCAGTCGATCTCGTCACGCAAATAGGGAGAAGCTTCTAATTCGTTGACGCTTTGCGGCCCGCCGTAGGCAACGGCCGCGGCAAAGTCCTCTAGCCGGCTGGGAAGCGGATCGCCATTGCCTGGACAGCACCACGCCAGCTCAAAGCCAAGCTCTGCCAAACGCATCGATGCCCTGTCATCACGCTTTCCGCCTGGATGATCGATAAGTAAAACCCGCTGCATTTCGCCTTTCGGCATTACTTTTCTCCCAACCCCCGGCTAAGCGCTTTGCAAGCGCGCTTTTAAAAACTGCACCATATGAAAGCGACTTTGCGCGTCTTCGTAAAGATAATCGCGACCAATTGGGCAGGCACGGCGTGCAAGGCAGGAATGTGCCATACAGCTCCCCTCATCCGGGCCTGCGATATGCTTAACACAAGACCCGACATCATATGAATTTTCAGTAAAAGCGCCGACGGGGCAGCTCGACAAACAAGGCTTTAGCTCACAGGTGTCGCAAGGATGGGGGCTATCAAGCTGTTCTGGAATTCCGTTCACCATCGACGGCAGAGCCAGAGCCCCTCGGTAGGCATGCCACAGACCGTAGCGCGGATGGATCAAAGGCCCTATGGGAGAGGACCTGAGCCCCTCCGCACGCCGCGCCCAAGCCTGAAAAGGCAAATAAGGCGGTCCGTCGGAGGGTAGAAGCGCCACCCCGCCAAACGCCTCGGCCAGTTGCCCCAGAATACGGCGGCTCCAACGATCAAGCGGGTCCGGCGCGTCATCGCAATATTCCGATGAACTGGAAAATTCTTGCCAGAGGCTCCCGCCCGCATTGCCGAGCAGCAGAAGGCTCGATGCTTTCTCTCCGCTTAAAAGGTCCGGAACGTCATCCTCCGCGGTGCAGTGAAATCCACCGCGCATGAAAAGGCCCAGCTTATTCGCGGCTTCTTCTATTTCCTGCCAAGAGCACCCCATCTAACGCCAAGCCCCTCGCCTAGTTATCGTGGCCAGCTGACAATATGATCTTCCAATTCCTCATCGGGAACGTCTTTTTCACTCAAGATTTTCCCACGAACGGAGATGCCTGCCTGATGGACCGATTCTGGATCGCCGGTTACAAGCGGATGCCAGCGCGGAAGATCTTTGCCTTCCGCCAACAACCGGTAAGCGCATGTCGAGGGCATGAAATTCAGACCTGCAATCGTGCCAGGTTCCAAGACAACACAATCAGGCACCATTGCTTTGCGGTTGCCATAGTCACCACAGCGGCACGTTTGGCAATCAAGCAGATGGCAAGCCACATCTGTGAAGAAGATCTCGGCATCATCGGGATCCTCAAGCTTGACCAGGCAGCACTTGCCACAGCCATCGCAGAGCGATTCCCATTCGGTCTTCGTCATTTCTTCTAGGCTTTTGCGGCGCCACCAAGGACGGTCTGCCATCAACCTCTTCCAAACAAATCCTGAATTACCCAATAACGCGCATTGGTGCGCGGGCGTTGGGGTTCTGTCAATTCCGGAATAGCGAATTAGGCAGCGTCTTGAAGCGATAGCCTTTCACGCGGGAAGCGGATGACAGCGCGCGATCCAGATCCGAGCGTACTCTCAAGCGCAAATTCCGCACCATGCAGCTCGACCAAACGTTTGGTGAGTGGCAGGCCCAAGCCCGTTCCTTCCTGTTCGCGCGCCAAGGCGGAATCGATCTGGCAAAATGGCTGCATCACGAGCTCCAAGTCCTGAGGTGCAATACCGATCCCCTCGTCTTCGATTAAAAGCACTAGGTCGTCTGAGCCGATTTCGACTTTGAGCCTTACCTCACCACCACTGGGAGTGAATTTCACGGCATTGGTAAGCAGGTTGAGCAGGATCTGCTTCAAGCGCCGCTCATCGGCGAGCAGTTTCGGCAAATCAGCCGGTAAATGGGCAGAGAGCGTTACATTGTTATCATCGGCGCGTTGGCGAACCATCTTGATGCTGCTTTCGATAGCCTCACCCAAATCCACCCGCTCTTCCAAAAGTTCGATTTTTCCGGCCTCGGCCTTCGAGAGATCGAGAATATCGTTGATCAAATCCAGCAAGTGAATGCCACTTACGTGAATATCGCGGATATATTCGCGGTAGCGGTCGTTCTCTATTCCGCCGAACATTTCATGGCGCAGGATGTCGGAAAATCCGATTATCGCGTTCAAGGGTGTGCGCAGTTCATGGCTCATGTTCGCCAAGAACTCCGACTTACTTCTATTCGCGATTTCGGCCGAAGTTTTTGCGGCATGCAGCTCGCGTTCAAATCGCTTCTGGCGGGTGACGTCTTGGTGGATGGCGACAAAATAGTCGGGCTCACCATCATCCCCCTTAATCGGGTTAATAACCAGGCGGTCCCAAAAGGTCGTGCCTGATTTGCGGTAGCTATAAAGGTCTGCTTGAACAGCGACATTTCGCGCCATGGCTTCGTCGATTTTCTCCAAGGTTTCATGGTCGCTATTGGGTCCTTGCAACAATCTGTAGCCCCGCCCGAGGACTTCTTCGAGGGTGTAGCCGGTCATGCGCGTAAAGGCCGGGTTTACGAAGACGATGGGATTTCCTTGCTGGCGTGGATCGGAAATCATCACCCCAGCCTCCGTATTGTTGACCGCCGCTGCCAGTCGGCGATTCTCCGCGCTGAGGCGAGAGAGCTCCACCTCGCGGCGTTTCAGGCTCGTCACATCGCTCAAAAGGCAGATCCAATCCCCTTCCGGCGTGCGCTGGTCGTGATAGCGAATCCATGTATCATCGCCAACTTGGTGCTCCCCGGGGACACCCTGGCGACGATTGGCCAACCTTTCTGCAACCCAATGGGCCGGATCACGCACAGCATCCGAATCGAGCCCACTGCGCGCAAAGTGTCCCAGCAAATCGGCAAATTCAGAGCCGGAGGCCACAAGTGCCTCGTTGCCTGGAAAAAGGAGTTCGCGAAACCGCTCATTGCAGAAAACCAGCCTGTCTGCCGAGTCGAAAAGCGCAACTCCCTCGCTCCCAATTTCGATCGCCCGGACCAGGCGCGATCTTGCAGCCTGGGAGCGCGCTCTAATCGTGCGCTCGTCCGTGATGTCGCGCACCAATCCTCTATAACCTCGAAATTGGCCGGCCGAATCGAAAAGCGGCTTGCCGCTGATAAGAAGCCAGCGCGAATTATTCTTGGCGCAAGGCAAAACCACTTCCAAATCGCGAAAGGCCCGGCGTGCCGCAATGGCTTCGTGTAGTTGGCTCAGGGAAGCGCGCGATTCGCGACTCCGGCCCAAATCTTGCCAAGTGAGCCCAACCCAGCATAGCTCGACTTCCTGGTCGCTTTGACCGCTGGGGTCAGAGGCGAAAATAAACCGCCCATCCTTGTCGGTTTCCCAAAACCAGTCGGAGGCAACCAAAATAAAATCTCGCAAGCGGTCGTGCCGCTCCATAAGACCCAGCACCAGTCGGTCCTTGCGCAAAACCGCAGAAGCCAGGACGCGCGTGCAGTAAATGGCAACCAAGGTCAAAGCAACAATGCCTAGGCCTCCCAACCACTCGAGGACGGATGCGTTTATAAAGATCGGATCGAGGAATTTAGGGCTCCATGTCGAACCGGCCGCTGCAGCCAAGGCCCCAATAACCAGCAAGCCGCACCCAATCATCAAAATGGCCCGCAGCGGCAAAAGCCGCTTTGCTCGCTTGGAGAAGCGAATAAGGGTCGGAAATTTGGTAATCGCTATAAAAAATGCAGGGAGAGGTCGCGTCCTTTTCTTGCCGCCATCCAAGGACCACATTCGCTTTCCCCCGTCTCCACGCACCTTTTTCGTTTAAGGGCGGCACATCAAGTCCACCAACTCGAAAGCCATCAACAGTGCTGGTTAATTCTCTCCTAACTCTTCTTATGAATTGGTTAAAATGGAGTCATAAACGCAGCTTAAAATTCCTTGGTCGACAAAGACGAACATCATGATTGTGGTTCCGAACATCGTTCTGGGGACGCTTTGTCGCAATCCAGATATGATTCGTCGCCAGGGATTAAGCCTGATAAAAAGGCCTTAGGGCCTATTAGCGTGCATTCGCGCGGTATTTAAGTGCCGTGCAATTTTTTGAGCCCAAGGCCATGCCTTAGTTGTTATAATTCCTTCTGTGAGAGGGTTGAGCCATGAGTGAAGAAGACGATCTCGACCTGAACGAACTCGACGACGACGAGTTGGTCAAACAAATGCACGACGACCTGTACGATGGCCTCAAGGAGGAGATCGAGGAAGCCGTGCACATTCTGCTGAATCGCGGCTGGACGCCATACAACCTTCTGACGGAAGCACTCGTCGAGGGTATGCGTGTCGTCGGTATCGATTTCCGCGATGGGATTCTTTTCGTACCAGAGGTTTTGCTGGCCGCGAACGCCATGAAGGGTGGAATGGTTATTCTGCGCCCGCTGCTAATCGCAACCGGCGCGCCGCAGGTTGGCTCAATGGTAATCGGAACCGTCAAGGGCGACATCCACGATATCGGTAAGAACCTCGTTTCCATGATGATGGAAGGCGCTGGTTTCGATGTTGTCGATCTCGGCATCAACAATCCGGTCGATAACTACCTGAATGCTCTCGATGAGCATTCCCCAGACATCTTGGGCATGTCCGCGCTTTTGACCACCACCATGCCATACATGAAGGTGGTTATCGATGCGCTGAAAGAAAAAGGCGTGCGCGATGACTATGTTGTTTTGGTCGGTGGTGCGCCTTTGAACGAAGCCTTTGCAGATGCCATCGGCGCTGACGCTTATTGCCGGGATGCGGCCGTGGCGGTCGAGACGGCGAAAGATTTCGTCAAGCGCAAGCATAACCGGTTGGGTGTCGCCTGATCGAATTTAGGGGTCTCACAACCACCTAACTTTCTTGAAGTTAGTCGTTTCGTG
>CAXMNO010000086.1:0-2134 GCA_964194655.1 uncultured Acidimicrobiia bacterium | reverse complement strand
CCATTAGACCTTAGGCGCTTCGAGGCTCTTCGGGAAAAGGGGGTTATCGCTGGCACGACTGCCTTCCGTCTTTATGTGCTCGGCCGCTATAGCAAGGGACAGAAGTCAGAGCCAAATGACCTCCTCCCCTTCCTGGAGGCCGCAACGCAAGAAGACCCTTGGGCCGTTTGCGCGTTTGGTGAAAAGGAAGCAGCTTCCGCGATCACAGCAGCAGCGCTTGGCGGTCACGCCCGTGTCGGCTTTGAGAACAACACCTTGCTGCCTGATGCCAGCGTCGCCAAAGACAATGCCACCCTTGTCGCGGCTGTTGCCGAGGGTGCAAGTGCGCTGGGGCGTCCGCTCGCCAGCGCCGCTGAGGCCCGCGCCATTTTTCGTGGGGAGAGTTAGGCGGAGGAACCAAACATGCAGGGCACCATCACCTTTCGCGTGGACCGCGCCAAGGTAAGAGCCTGGATCAAACGCACTGACCTCCTCTCCGCCCTGTTGGTTTTAGCCTTGTTATCACTTGGGCTCGGCTGGCCGTATCAAGCACCAGCGGGTGCTATTTTTTTCATAGCCGCTCTTTTAGTTGGAACGCTCACCGTTAGAAGACGCCTGGAACATCCGCTCAAGGACAGCCGCAAGGGTATTGCCGTTACACTTTCCCACGGCGGGATTGACGTTGCGAGTTGGGGTATCGGCGAAGTCGCTTGGAGCGAGATAGATAGCATCTCGCCCGGTCCCGGCGCCTGGGTTCTCTTTCATCTTCACGAACCCGAACGCGGCCTTAAACGCGCTTCGCCACTGCAAGCTTTCTTCATGCGGAGTTTTGGGTGGTTCACGCGCGGGCCCTTTGCCGTGGATTGCGGCCTTTTGGAAAGTAGCCCGCAAGGCCTCATCACCGCGGGGAGAGACCGGTTAGAAAAATCGCGTTCACTTTGACATGGATCAATGTCGCACCATGGGGCCGCCTCTAGGCTTCAAGTTGTGAGAAAGGTTATGTCTGGCTCTCCGACACCTCTCACCCCGGAAGATCCTGCCCCGTTACGCTCGCGTATCGGGGCTCTTTCTGTTTGGATACACTCTGACCACATTTAAATTCGAAGACCTTTTCAAGCTTTGCACTTAGACCTAGAGTCGCAAGAATACTCCACCTTCAATCGGGAGATGCGACCCATGTCCGCAGAGTTTGTGAGAGACCCTTCAAATAGTTCAGGTATCCTTCAGGAAAGCACCTCACCGCTGGATAGCTTGGGCCGTGCAAAAGGCGTTTGGGCCCCGGCCCTCACCCCATTAGATGTGGACCTGATGCCCGATCTGGATAAGGCGCTCGCTTATTATCGCTGGCTGTTGGAGGCCGGTTGCCATGGGCTTGCCCTCATGGGCACCAATTCAGAGGCGACATCTTTTAGTGTCCGCGAACGCAAAGCCCTTTTGGACAAGGTTTTGGAGGCGGGCATTTCGCCTGAGCGTTTGATGATCGGGTCAGGCTGCGCCTCGATCATGGATTCGGTCGAATTGACCAAGCACGCAACTGCGGCGGGTTGCTCTGTCCTAACTTTACCCCCCTTCTACTACAAGGATATCAGTGATGAGGGGCTCTATGCATCCTATGCGGAGATCATTGAACGCGTGGGGTCGTCTGATTTGCGGCTCAATTTCTATCACTTCCCGAAGCTTTCCATGGTCCCTATTACGCATGAGGTGATCCAGCGCCTCCTCAAAGCCTACCCCGGAGTCATAAAGGGGCTGAAGGATTCCACCGGGAACGCTGAAAGCTGTGCTGCCTATATCCGCGAATTTCCAGAGCTAGCGATATTTCCAGGTTCCGAGGCGCTGTTGCTGGAGATGTTGAAGATAGGTGGGGTCGGCACGATCACAGCAGGCGCAAATGTCTTCCCCGGTCTCATACGTAGGGTCTATGACGCCTTCACCAACGGGGACGAGGAAGCTGCGCTGAAAGCCGATGGCCCCGTACAAGCGCTGCGCCAAACCATTCAAAAGCACCCCATGATCCCAGCCCTCAAGGCTGTTATGGCGATTAAAAAAGACGATCCGGCCTGGCGGCGCGTTCGGCCACCCTTGGCAGCATTGGATGATGCCGGGTCCATTAATGTCATCACGGAACTGGAAGCAGCCGGCCTATAGGGCCATA
>CAXMNO010000085.1:0-4055 GCA_964194655.1 uncultured Acidimicrobiia bacterium | reverse complement strand
GTTCATTTCTCGAAATGGGAATTCGCTGCACGCTATAATCTAACGGCCTCCGATGCCGAGTCGATCTCTATACCCGAGCTTTTGGCGATGGCGAGCGATGAAGATCGTCGTGCGTTTGAGAACCTTCACCTCGGTTATACGGAAACCTATGGCGCCCCCGCACTAAGAACGGAGATTGCTAAGACTTATGACGGGCTAGAGGCCGACGATATCCTTTGCTTTGCAGGTGCTGAGGAAGGGATCTATGCGGCAATGCAGGTGCTGCTGGAGCCCGGCGATCACGCGATTGTCTTCACCCCAAACTATCAGGCTGCCGAGACGGTGGTGCTTGATCGTTGCGAGGTGAGTGGCGTTGCCCTTGATCCGGATTCCGGCTGGGATTTTGATATTGCAGCCCTTGAGGCAGCCATAAGGCCGAACACCAAGCTGATCTCGATCAACTTTCCCAATAACCCGACTGGTAAGATCATTAGCCGGGAAAGGCTCGATCAGGTGGTGGCACTTTGCCGCCGCCATGGCCTTTGGCTCTTCAGCGATGAAGTCTTCCGGTTGTTGGAGCGCGATCCCGCGCTGCGCTTGCCGCAGGTGGCTGACATTTATGAGCGCGGGCTTTCCTTGAATGTCATGTCCAAAGCTTATGGCCTCCCAGGTCTGCGTATTGGTTGGATCGCTTGCCGGGATCGCGAGGTACTAAAGCGATTGGAACGCTTTAAGCTCTACCTCTCGATCTGTAATTCCGGGCCTTCGGAACAGCTCGCTTTGATCGCGCTAAAGGCAGCGGAGCAAATCTTGACGCGCACCCGCGCTATAACGAATGAGAATTTGGCCCTTTGGGATGACTTCATTGGGCGTTTCTCCAATCTTTTCGAATGGGTGAAGCCTGAGGGAAGCTGCGTTGCTTTCGTGCGCTATAAAGGTAGCGACGGCGTGGAAACCTTTGTCCAGCGCGCGGTGGAGGAAGCAGGCCTTCTCCTTCTTCCAGCCAGCATCTATCGCTCGGAGGTGAACGCGGTGCCAGACGACTATTTCCGCATTGGCTATGGCCGCAGCTTTGTGCCCGAAGCGCTTGATGTGTTCAGCAATTGGCTTGGGCGCAATCAAGCTTAGGCAATAAAGGACAATCGAGTTCGCCGCCTACATCCTGGCCGAGGGCGATGAGGTAATCGCTGATTTCCTTGGTCCAGGGCCCGCGCGGTTGAAAGCGCGCGCCTTCTGCTGCAAAGCGCAGGGTATAGCGATGGATCGTGCGCTCAAGTGGCCTGCGGCCGCCGGTCGAACGGTGCAGGGTGCGCAGATCAAAGACCAGGCAATCACCAGGCTCCAAAGTAAAGGTCTTGAAGCTGTAGTTCTGCCGGTTGCCCTCTATATCGGGAACGGGTGGGTAATCTCGTCCTACGCCGTCGAAGGTCTCGTGACTTTTGAAGTGCGATGGGGCGAAGACCTTGTTCCACTTGTGTGAGCCAACGATGAACTCAAGGCCTTCTTCAGCGTCGACTGGCTCCAAAGGGATCCAGATATTGCACATGCGCCCTTCGAAATCGAAATAGGGCTCGTCATGATGCCAGGGGGCGGATCCTGTCGCGCCCGCCTCGCGCAAGAACCAGTTATCCATGATCATGGTAACCGCCGGGGTTTGCATTAAGCGTCCGGCTATTTCACCGGCAGGAGACCCAGTGACGAGGCGTTCGAATTCTGGTACCTCGCGCCAAGTCCAGTAGTCGAAGAGATAGCGCGACGGCGAACCCTCAGGCGTCTGGTCGCGAAAGAAGCGCCCAGGATTTTCCAGATTGCGCGCGATGCCACGTCGTGCAAGATCGAGCCACTCGCCTGCAAAGGCCTGGCGCAAATGACAAACGCCATCACTAGCAAAAGCACGAATGTCCGCGTCAGCGATCATAGGGCGGCATCTCCCCACATGCGGTAGACTGGAACCTTAACCCCAGCCTTATATCAGGGTGCAAAGGGATGAACGAGTGGTTCTTTGGCTTTCAAGAAGTAGCGCCAAAAGACTTCGCGGTAACCCTTAAAGCGGTAATCCCCGTTCGCGCTCAAAAAATCATTGCGCCGGGCCCGGTAGAACGCCGGCAAACGATACCAGGGCATGCCAGGGTGACGGTGGTGGACGATGTGGAGATTATTATTCAAGAAAAGAAGGGCGAAGGGAGCCTCCGCCTCGACAACCACACTGCGTTCCCCCGCATCAGGTCGTGCCCGATGTTCGAGATAAGAGCGCAGCAAGGTGAACGACATCCCCGGATAGGCGAAGAAGAAAAGGTACTCAAAGAAGGAAAGGCCGCAGATACCAATGGCCCAATACAAAACTACAGTGATGCTTACCCCATGGATAAGCCAAGCCTTCCTATCAAGTTCGGGACTGCCCGAGGCGAGTGCCTTAACCTCACCCCGCCAATAGCCAAACGCTGCAAGCGCTGGTCCAATAGAAAGGCGACCCAAAAGCGTATTATTGAAACGGAAGATAGGGCGAAGGGGTGCAGCGAGTTTTCCCCAGCTACCAGGTGAGAAATAGTAGCTTTCCGGATCTTTTTCCGGGTCTGTCAGAATTCCCTCATCTGCGTGGTGATCCAGATGGGTTTGGCGGTAAACCCGGTAGGGCATATAGAGCCAAAGACTCGGAAAAGCGATGATCTCATTCAGAAAAGTCAGGCGCGTTGGATGACCATGAACCGCCTCGTGCTGAAGGCTGCCATGCCAAGCGACAATGTAGCCGCCAATAATGAATAAGAGCCAGCCAGGCAAGGCCTCGTGAAACCAAGTGGCGGTAAGGAACGAACCATAAATAACGAAAGCTGCAATTAACGTCGGCCACTCGAGGGCACTCACAGACCTTCGCTCCAGCGATGCTGGAGCACTATTTTCGCGCAACCTGCTAATCCTCCTGACTTGCACGCGGTATTGACGCAATACCTTGCATTAAAATTCAATAACAACTGCCTCAGCAGAAATTTAACCAGAGCCAGGGGCGAGACACAATGTTACAATGCGAATTTTTCGTGGAATGTTGAAAACAATTGTTTATTTTAGTGATTAAAGTAAAATATGGTGATTTCACGAAACAGTTCGTAAAATAGACCACTGATTCTAGAGCACTTTCAGCAAAAGTGTGTGCGGTTTTGCGCCCGGAAAGTGCGTAATAATAAGAACTTAGAGCGACTTTCATGATCGAGGGATCATTAAAAGTGCTCTAGGTATGATGCGAGAGGGACTATGCAGCGTCGCGAGCGTGTTGCCATTTTCCGTGACCGGCTAAGCCAGGTGATTGAGCGCAGCGGGCTTAACCGCTCGGCCTTTGCAGAACGCGCGGGCTTTGATCGCTCAACGCTCTCCCAATTGCTAAGCGAAACAAACGATCGCCTTCCCAGGGCTGAGACGATTGCGGCCATTGCCGAGCAACAGTCGGTCTCTCTCGATTGGCTTTTAGGGCTTACCCAGGAAGACCAGGTGGGAACGAACATCGTTGCGCAGTCGCTTGAGATCTCGACCGGCGCTTCCTCTCCGCAAGATGAGCGTTTGATTCGCTGGCACGATGAGGCCGTTGGGACAAAAGTGCGTTATGTACCCTCAACCCTTCCCGATCACTTGAAGACGCAAGAGATCATCGCCTTCGAGTTTGAGGCCCAGGGCGGCGGCGTTCGCGATAAGCAGGTCGATCAAGCAATTTCGAAACTTGCCTTCATTCGAAGGCCAGAGACGGATACGGAGGCTTGCAGCTCCTATCAATCTGTTGAGGCCTTTGTCAGGGGCGAGGGGATTTGGCGCGAGCTGTCCGCAGAGGCGCGCAGCAGGCAGCTTGAACACATGATCGAGCTTGTGGATGAGCTTTATCCAACCTTCCGCTGGTTTCTGTTCGATGGGCTAGAGCGTTATGCCCCGGCCTACACCGTCTTCGGGCCAAAGCGGGCAACGACCTTTGTCGGCAACTTCTATTTCGTCTTCAACTCGACCGAACACATTCGTGCTTTGTCGCGTCACTTCGACGACCTGATTCGAGCCGCGGTGGTCCAGCCGAATGAGGCGAAGGACTACCTCGCCAAACT
>CAXMNO010000084.1:0-5412 GCA_964194655.1 uncultured Acidimicrobiia bacterium | reverse complement strand
GTGTCGCGCACCCCTATGACTTCTATTCGTTACGCTATGTCTTCGCAGGCGCCGAGCGCGTGAAGGATGCGACGCGCCGCGCTTGGTCGGGGAAATTCGGCCACCGCATTCTAGAAGGCTATGGCGCAACGGAGACCAGCCCCGTTATCTCATCCAACACCCCAATGCACTACCGCGCGGGGACGGTTGGACGGCTTCTGCCTGGGATAGAAGCTAAGCTCGAAGCCGTGCCCGGAATTGAAGAAGGCGGACGCCTTCATGTCCGTGGCCCAAATGTAATGCTGGGCTATTACAGGGTCGATGCCCCCCTGCAGCTCGAGCCACCCAAAGGCGGCTGGTACGATACCGGCGATATTGTCGAGATCGATGCCGCAGGCTTCATCACCATCAAAGGAAGGGTTAAGCGTTTCGCCAAAATTGCCGGTGAAATGGTCTCACTCAGCGCAGTTGAGGAGGCTGCAAGCGCGCTTTGGCCCGATAGCAAACTTGCCGCAATCAATTTGCCGGACGAGCGTAAGGGCGAGCAGGTCTATCTCCTCATCGATCACCCCGAGGCAACGCGCGAGGCTTTTGTCACCCATGCCCGCAAGAAGGCATTGCCCGAGCTAATGGTCCCGCGCCAAGTTTTCCCCGGGGCGGAAATCCCGCTGCTGGGGTCAGGGAAAATCGACTACAGCGCGGCAAAAGTACAAGCCGAGGACTTGATGACTGGCAAGCTGCCAGGATTGACGCCTGGATGAATTTTTCGCTCAGCACGTCAAGATCGCGTGAAGGTGGGAGACAACGGCAAGTTAGCACCACATATTGAAAACACGGAATTGTCGTCTAAATATCAACAGTGCCACTTTCCGCCGGAGACTCCCTTGTCCGAAATTAATAGTACTTCCGAAAAGAAGACGCAGCATCGCGCACGCCTCCTCTCCATGGCAACAGCGGTGCCGCCTTACGAGCTTACCCAGGAAGCTGTGGCGAGCGAGGCGCATGAACTCTTTCCCGATCGTGGCGAGGAGCTAAAGCGCCTTCTTCCCGTCTATCAAAACGCGGGTATCGCAAAGCGCTATTCCTGCCTTCCGCTGGAAGATTACAAAAAGCCTGGAAGCTGGAAGGAAAAGAACGAGCACTATTTGGAAAATGCCGTAGATCTCCTCGAAAAAGCAGCGCGCAACTGCTTAGAGGAAGCTGGCTCAACCGCCGAAGAAGTCGATGCAATTGTTGCCGTTTCCACAACAGGGCTCGCCACGCCCAGTTTGGAAGCGCGGCTCATGGGCCGGCTCCCCTTTCGTGCGGATGTAGAGCGCCTTCCCATCTTCGGGCTTGGGTGCGCTGGTGGCGTTCTGGGGCTTGCACGGGCTGCTGCCCTTACTCAGGCGAAGCCCGGCACAAAGGTTTTGTTTTTAGTGGTCGAGCTTTGTGCCCTCACCTTCCGCCACGGCGATCATTCCGATGCGAATATCGTGGCGACTGCCCTTTTCGGTGATGGAGCGGCTGCGGTCCTTTTAACCTCCGGCCAAGGGGACGAAAAAGGCGAAGGATTCGCGGAAATTGCCCATTGGGGTGAGCATACCTGGCCTCAAAGCCTTGATGTCATGGGGTGGTCGGTGGAAAACGACGGGCTGGGCGTTGTCTTCTCTCAAGATATTCCGACCATCGTGCGAAAGAAGCTTGGAAGCGCGCTGGACGACTACCTCGCGCGTGAGGGGCTGGAGCGAAGCGATATCGATGGTTATATCTCCCATCCCGGTGGAGCCAAGGTGGTTAGAGCTTTGGAGAGCGCTTTCAATCTGCAACGTGGCAGCCTTCAAATCGCCCGGGAGGTTTTGCGCGACTATGGCAATATGTCGGCGGCAACCGTTCTTTTCGTACTGGATGCCGAACGGCGCAAGGGCCTTTACGGGCGCCAGGTCATGACAGCCCTTGGCCCTGGCTTTACCGCTGCCTTCTTAACGCTTGAAGGTAGCGGCACGCATGCCAAAGGCCATGAATTTCCAGGCGTCGCTGCACAGTGAACTGGGTATTTATCATCATCGCCTTTGTCGCCCTGCAGCGGGTGGGGGAGGTTATTTATGCCAAGCGCAATACCGCACGCCTTCTTCAGCAAGGCGCCATGGAGGTGGGGCGGGCCCATTACCCCCTTCTCGTAATTCTTCACACGGCTTGGCTTCTAGCCCTTCTGTTCCTCGTTCCACGAGAGCAGGTGCCAAACTGGCCGCTGATTGGGGTGTTCGTTCTTCTACAAGTCGGCCGCCTATGGGTGATTTCAACACTCGGTCCCTATTGGACAACGCGCATTATCACCCTCAAAAATGCGCCGCTGGTGAAGCGAGGCCCATACCGTTTCGTCCGGCATCCAAATTACTTGATCGTTGCCGGAGAAATTGCCGTTCTTCCCCTAGCCTTTGGCGCGTGGGAGCTTGCGATCATCTTCAGCATCGCGAATGCCGCGATCCTCACTTGGCGGATAAAGGTGGAAAATGGCGCGCTCATGGAAAGGCGCCTCTAAAGATCCCAATCTGGCCGGGGAAGGCCATCGAACGCTGCCTTCAATCCTTGCCCCCAAGCTTGCCGGATTTCCGTCCAATAGGGGTCATCATCGGCAAAGCGCTTGTGAAAGCCCGCTTCAAAACTGTCGCAGCGATAGCAATAGAGATCGATCGGCGGTCCGACGGATATGTTCAAACGCATTGTCGAATCAAACGAAATCAAGGCACAGCGCGCGGCATCGGCCACCTTGATTTCGAGCGATATTATACGGTCGAGGATCGGCTTGGAATATTGGAGATGCTCACACAGGACGCAAGGTGCTTTTTACTTCGGTGAGCTAGGCCGGAGCGCACCAAATCCAGCCTAATCGCTACTGATTTGCGCCGATTTGAATTTGAACGGAAAGTTCCTCCCCACCCCCGCCACGACGCACACCTCGCAGCGGCCCCGCATCTGCATAGTCGAAGCCTTGGGCGAGACGCAGATAGTGCTGATTGGCCGAAACAGCGTTGGCCGGATCGAAGGAGACCCAGCCAAGCTCGCCCAAAAAAGCCTCCGCCCAGGCATGACCGGCGCCATGCGTGCCGTGGCCACCATCGTGCGCTGCCAGATAACCTGAGACGTAGCGTGCGGGCACTCCTAATTGCCGGCAGCAAGCAATGAAAAGGTGGGCGTGGTCCTGGCACACCCCCTCGCCCGCAGCAAGTGCCTCGGCAGCGGTGGTTGTGACTTCTGTCACTGCTTCGCGGAACGCGACCTCGCGGTTAATCGCCAACATTAATTCATGGAGGCCCTTTAAACGATCCTCGGACAGCAAAGCGGCGAGTGGTGCAATAAAGGATCTAATGGCCGCATCAGGCCGACAATAAGGGCTTACCCTTAAATAGGATCCCAGCGGCAAACCCTCGGCCTCTAATGGCCTTATTCCATTTTGCTCCAGGGTTTCAACAACACCCTCGGCAATAATATGAACTTCGCGCGCGCCGGTTTCGATGCTTAGCGTTGCTGCCTTGTTACCATGGTGATCGTCGAAAGGCTCGAAGCGGCCAGGCGCCTCTACCCGCCAGGAGAGAACTTTTTGATCAGACGCATTTCCAGGCCATAGGCGCGCCAGCATAACACCATGGCGAACCGGCTGGTCATAACGATACGTCGTCTGGTGGCGAACCCGAATTTCCATGGCGCCACCTAGTTGACCACAACGACATCGGTCATCATGAAGTCTTGCTGAATCTGGCTGCCAAGCCGGTTATTTCGCAAAATGAAATCGTTTAGAAATTCGTGCAGCCCCTTTTCAATCACTTCATCGATCCGTCCAAATTTGAGGCAAGCGTGTATTTCGCCCGCAAGCCGTCGGCACTCAAGCTTTCGGCCATCGCAAAGATCATCCAAAGTCTCGCCAATCGCGCGATGGCAAGCATGCAGCGAACGTGGCAAATCCTCATTTAAAATGAGCATTTCCGCCACCGCTGACGGCCTGATCGCATCGCGGTAGACCTTGCGATAAGCCGCAAATGCCGAAACGGAGCGCAAGAGTGCCCCCCATTGGTAGTAATCGACGACACCACCTATATCGCCGGGCGAAGGCAGGAGGACGTGATATTTCACATCCAGAATTCTAGCTGTGTTATCAGCCCGCTCGAAGAAAGCGCCAAGACGGGCAAACTGAAAACCGTCATCTTGGATCAATGTCCCCAAAGTCACACCTCTAAAGAGATGACTACGGTTTTTAATCCAATCGAAGAACTTGCGATAACCCCATACCTCCAGCCGCTCGAAGTCCAGGTTCTGTACCTCAAGCCAGGTGTCATTCAAGCTCTCCCACATTTCGGTGGAAATTTTGGAGCGCTCTGCGCGCGCATTCTCGCGCGCCTCTCGAATGCAGCACCAAATGGAGGAAGGATTTCCCCGATCCAAGGCCATAAAGGAGATAACCGACCGTTGGTCGGGCTTTTCATAACGCTCGTAAAATGCTTCAGGGTCTGGCCCGATTTGGAGGGCAGGCGCCCAGTGGAGAGACCGGCTTCCCTCCGCGCTAGGCAGGAGTGCCATCCTGTTCGAGACATCGAGAATACGCGCGGTATTCTCAGCCCGCTCCATATAACGGGTCATCCAAAAGAGGTCTTCGGCAGAGCGTGAAAGCATCTTCGATTACTCCTGCAAAACCCAAGTGTCCTTGGTGCCGCCCCCTTGCGAGGAGTTCACGACCAAGGATCCTTCACGTAGCGCCACCCGGGTAAAGGCACCTGGAATAAGCACCGTTTTGCTGCCGGAAAGAATGAAGGGACGCAGATCGACATGGCGCGGTGCCACCCCTTCCTCGACCACCGTTGGACAGCTGGAGAGAGCCAGCGTCGGCTGTGCGATAAAGCCCGCCGGATCGGCCAAAATGCGCTCGCGGTAAGCTGCGATTTCTTCCTTCGTGGATTGGGGGCCGATAAGCATCCCGAAACCGCCTGAGCCATGCACCTCCTTCACAACCAGCTTATCCAAATGTTCAAGGGTATATTGCAAATCCGCCTTATCACGCAGGCGGTAAGTGGGCACATTGGAAAGGATCGGGTCTTCACTCAGATAGAAGCGGATGATATCCGGCACATAAGTGTAGATCGCCTTATCATCAGCAACACCGCTACCAATCGCATTGGCGAGCGTAACCCCGCCTGCCCGGACGACAGAGAGAACGCCTGGCACGCCGAGAGCTGAATCGGGCAGGAAAGCCAGGGGGTCGAGAAATTCGTCGTCGATCCGGCGATAGATTACATCAATACGCTGTGGACCTTCGGTGGTTCGCATGTAGACCGCGGAACCATCAACGAAGAGGTCTTGGCCTTCCACCAACTCGATACCCATCTGTTCGGCCAGGAAGACATGCTCGAAATAGGCACTGTTGAAGCGGCCCGGTGTGAGGAGAACCACCGTCGGGTTATC
>CAXMNO010000083.1:0-2638 GCA_964194655.1 uncultured Acidimicrobiia bacterium | reverse complement strand
TTCTACCCATCTTTTTAACGATAATGATGACTTGCAGGCGCTTTTCGATAGACTTCCCATCTACCTTCGCGAAGAAGGGTGCTAATCTCTTCTTGAGGGGATTCGCATCGCTCCCAAAACCTGGGCGGGTGAGAAGGAAGGCGATCTCGTGTCGGAGACGAGCTATCTTCAAGAAGTAGTTATTCTCCTGATCACAGCGGTGATCGCCGTTTCAGTGACCCATCATTTGCGCCTGGGCACCATTATGGGATATCTGCTGGCCGGCCTCGCTATCGGGCCGACGGGCTTTGCACTAATCCATGATTTGGAGACTGTGCGCCTTCTCGCCGAGTTTGGCGTTGTCTTCCTGCTTTTCACCGTTGGGCTTGAACTCCCGCTTTCTCGAATAAAGGTCATTCTGGGATCGGCCTTTTATCTTGGCGCGCTTCAAGTTGTGGCAACGACACTTGTGATAGCTGCCATTGCAAGTTGGGCCGGTTTTTCCACATCTGCATCCTTGGTTATAGGCGGTGCGCTTGCATTCTCCTCCACCGCCATGGTCATCCGCATTCTCTCAGACGGCGTCGGTTTGATGAGCCAGTTTGGACGCATGGGCTTTGCTGTCCTTTTGGTACAAGATTTGGCTGTGCCTGTATTTCTGGTTTTGGCCTTGGCACTGGGTGCGGGTGGTGATTCCCTATGGGGGGATTTAGGCACCGCAGGTTTGAAACTCGTTGTGGCCGTTATCGCTATTCTAGGCTTTGGCCGAATTGCGTTGCGTCACGCGCTGCTTCAAGTCGCTTTAATCCGCGAGAGGGAGATATTTATCGCGCTTACGCTGGCCATCGTGCTAGCGACCGCCTACCTCTCCCACCTCGCGGGCCTTTCCATGGCGTTTGGCGCTTTTCTCGCTGGCATGCTAATGGCTGAAACGCCCTATCGCCATCAAGTGGCCGCTGACATTCTGCCTTTTAGAGGGCTCTTGCTCGGCCTCTTTTTCATGACTGTTGGGATGGCGGTCGACCTCGATCTAGCCTGGCGGAATATTGGTCTCGTCGCACTTCTGGTCTTTGCGCTGCTTTTCGGTAAGGCCCTGATTATCAGCTTTATCGCGCGTCTTTTGAAGGTCTCGCATGTCGATTCAATTCACCTTGGTCTCCTGCTTTGCCAAGGTGGGGAATTCGCTTTTGTCCTATTCGCCGCTGCGGTAAATGTTAATCTTATCGAGCGCGCTGAAGCCCAGCTTCTAATCCTCGTTGTGGCAATCACAATGCTTGTCACGCCTCTGATCGCCCGCGGCGCACAGAGGCTGGCGGCGGCATTGGAGCGGCGCGAGGCCGTAAATCTCGAAACCGAGCCCCCTGAAATCGAAGCCCTAAGTGGCCATGTCGTCGTTGTCGGATTTGGCCGGGTTGGACGCGCCGTCGCTCATCAGTTAACAGCGCAAGGCCGTGAACTTGTGGCCGTTGACTTGGATCCCCACAGAATCGCCCAAGGACGCGAGGCCGGTTTCCAAGTCTACTACGGCGATGCGACGCAGCCCGACATTCTTCTCTCCCTCCATATCGAAAAGGCAGGCGCGGTCGTCGTTGCGCTCGATAATGCCAAGGCAGCCCTTCAGGTGGTTGCCCTTGCCCGCTATATCTTTCCAGATCTACCCGTATTTGCGCGCGCACGAAGCGAGAGCCACGGCGATGAACTGGAAGAGGCAGGCGCACACCTGGTCGTGCCGGAGCTTGTCCAGACCGGGGTCAAGCTCGCACGCGAAGTCCTGGACTACACCGAAGAAAAAGCGGCTGAATAATTTTAGCCTCGAAAATTAAGCGCTCTACGCGCCGACCGGCGTTTCACCCTCAGTCGTCGTTCGCCACAAAAGGCGGCGATGACCATCATAGTCATTGACCGCATAGTGCATGACGATCCGGTTATCCCAAAGAAGCAGGTCACCTTGGCGCCAGCGCCACCTGCACCCGAATTCCGGCCGGGTCACATGGCTGTAGAGCTGATTTAGGATGGGCGCGCTTTCTTCTTTCGTCATATTCTCAAACCGGGTGGTGTAGATCTTATTGACGAAAAGGGCTGGCCGGTCTCCGCCCGGACGATGACGTACTACGGGGTGAGGACGTTCTTCATCGGCTTCTGGGTTATTGCGGCTGATCTTGATTGAACGGCTTGTATTCATCGTTTTGGTCGGTGGGTTCTTCGCCCCATAGACATGACCGCTGTGCATGGCGTTAAGCCGATCAAGCGTGGCCCGCATGCCGTCTGAAAGGGTTTCATAGCCAAGGCGCATATCGGTGAAGACCGTATCGCCCCCAACCGGTGGGATCTCGACACCATAAAGCACCGTATAGGAGGGTGGCTGCGCCAAGAAGGAATAGTCGCTATGCCAATCCTCGCCAAAAACGGAAACTTTCCGTTCCTCCGCTTCCTTCAAGACGGCGATGAGTTCGGGGTGCCCTTCCATCGGCTGGACATAGGGGAGTTGCAGGGGCCGCCCCATCTGGTTGGTGAACGCGACAAGCCCTTCAGGATCGAGTTTCTGGTCACGCAACACGAGGACACCGGCCTTATCAATCAAAGCCTTCAGTTCCGCGACGCCCCCCGGCGTCATCATGTCTTTTACGTCGACCCCCGATACCTCCGCACCCATCGAACC
>CAXMNO010000082.1:0-1678 GCA_964194655.1 uncultured Acidimicrobiia bacterium | reverse complement strand
CGGGCCATACCGCACGGGCGACCACGTCGCCCTCAAGCCCGAATAGTGGGATAGAGAGATAGGCTTTCGGCACCGCGTCAAAAGTAATTTCCAAGTCCGGAAAACTCGCCTTCATAGCGCTGCGATCAAGAAAGGATTCATCCAATTCCACGGAAACCATAAAAACCGTAGATTCGCCCATTCCCGACCGCTGCGTCCGGCTTTCATTAATGAGGACTGGCGCTGCCGCGACCATGTGAACGAGATTGCCGCTGCGGACATAGCCGCTGACGCTAACCGGACCAGTGACATCGCTGCGCCGAATCCACGCCAAATAGGGCTGTATCTGCTCATCAAAGAGGTCAAAAATGCTCAAGCCTGTGGGCAGGCCACCATAAAAGCCGGCCAAGACCGATTCGCCTTTCCCCAGGATCCATGATGAACTTACGGAGAACTTCTCGGCGAGAAGCCTGCCAATGGTGTCGCCGATCCATTCGTCATCGAAATCGACCACTATGTTCATGAAAGGCTCTGTGCCGATGCCGTAGTTCTCAACCAACGTTTCCAGGCTTCTACGCTGCGCGGAAAGCACCGAGTTGGCCATTAAGAGGTCGCGGTCCGCGGCATGGCCGTTGAGCTCGCGTGAAGAGTGCCACAGAAAGCCGCAGATCGACAAAAACGAGACCAGAAGGATAAGGAAGACAGGACGCACCAAGCGGCCGCGCGCGACCTGTGGCACCTTCACACCCGACCCTTCTGCGCCGCCATCTTGGCCTTTCAAAAGCGCTGCTTCGGAGGGGCCTTGTCTGGATGCGTGATCTTTCACGACGTTGTTCATCGTTTGCCCGACTGTCTCGCTTGAACCTCTACTGATGGCGCTTATAGCAGATTCACCGCAAACCATGGCCCTTTTTACGCCATCGGCAAATTCTCCTGCCGCCATCGCGCAAGGATTGCAAACATCTTCCGCGGTTTCTTAAGTTTCGAAAACCTGCGTTAGGCGCCTTACACCAAATCTCGAAATTAAGAGGCGGGCGCCCAAAGCATTTTCGAGACAGCTGCCAGATGCGAGGTGGAAATAGCTAGCCGGGCAATTTCAGCAGTGATAGGACGCGCTAAAGGGCACCAAGCAGTGGCAGGCTAAAACTCAGCCAAATGGCCCCGGCAGCAATCCCGACGCCATAGGGCACCACTTCTCCAACCAGGAGAATTCGGGGCAGGGTCGTGTTTTCCGAAGACTTCAAATGGACCAAGACGGAAACGATGACACGGCGCAAAATAATCAAGAAGAGCGATAAGGCCCCGCCGGCAAGTGCGACCCCGAGGATCAACACCGGCAGGTGCTCAAAGCCGGCCCAAAGTGCCACCGAGGTGATTAACTTGATGTCGCCCGCCCCAAGAATCCTAAAGCGGTAGAAGACCAGCCCAACAGCGAAGAAAACCACCGCGGCACCCACGTGCGACCACCAATTGACCGGAAAGGGTGATGCCGTGGCCACGACAAGAAATAATCCGATCAAGGCGACGGACAAGACATTGGGAATGATGAATTTCCAGGCATCGAAAGCTGCTGCCACCACAAGCAGACAAATATAAAGGTAGAATCCAATCCTGGTGATTTCTAGGTAGTAGGCCTCCATCACGCTCCCCTTGGGCAACCGAAATTCGCGGTGGCGCCGCTCTTCTGCAAGTATCTGCC
>CAXMNO010000081.1:0-1773 GCA_964194655.1 uncultured Acidimicrobiia bacterium | reverse complement strand
GAATCTAAGACCGGGGCGGAAATTTCGTTGAGCTTTCAAAGCAAGAGCCATGCTCTTTTTGCATAGAGCTTCTGCACAACCCGCACTGGTAGGAGGCATCGCTAATGCATAATTGTCGCTGCCAGTGAACAACTTGTGCCCGAATCAAGCGAAGATCGGCACTGTGCGTGGAGTTTTAAAAAGATGGCAAATGTCGTCTACAGCAATGAGTTGCTTGATCTAAACACCGCAGGCAGCGGTGTGCTCAACCGGGTAACCGGATCATATCGACTGTGGATCCATGATCTCGCTGAAGCAATTGCCGAATCGCGGCGCGACTATCAGATGGGCCGGGCCTTGGGTGAGCTTGATGTAGCCCAGCTAAGAGATATCGGCGTTGACCGGGACGCTTGCTAAAGCCAGGGCGCTTATTAAAGATTGAAGCCCTGTTGTCCGGAAATCCGGCTAGCGACCAAGCATTTGCGATTTTGGGGGGATGGCCTTGGGGCTATCCCCTTTTCGCTTTATATTGGCTGGACAGTCATGGTCGGAGGAAGCGGGTATGCAAGAGCACTTCCAAGTCTTCGCGCGCTATAACACCTGGGCCAACCAGCGGATCTATACGGTCGTCGCCAAATTGTCCGAGGCAGAGATTAAAAAGTCTAGATCGGCTGCCTTCTTCGGTTCGATCCTAGGCACACTCAACCATATCCTTGTTGGTGACCAGATTTGGATGAGCCGGTTCGAGGGCTCAGACCATGGCCTTGAAAGCCTTGATCAAGTTCTTTTCGATGATTTTGAGGATCTGAAGATAGCCAGGCGCGAAGAAGATCGCCGCATCCTCACCTTCGTTGACCGGATGAGCTCTCCCTACTACGAGCGCGTTCTTGCGTACAGAACAATGGAGGGGGCGGCGAAATCCGGCACCTATGCCCAGCTATTTTCGCATCTCTTCAACCACCAAACCCACCATCGCGGCCAGGTGCACGCCCTTTTGAAGGAAGCAGGCGAGGAACCTCCTGCAATTGATCTGCTCTACTTCCTCACTTAAAGAAGATGGGCCGTAGTGTCAGGGCCTTCTCAATAGAAGCAGGTTTAAGTCGCGCAAGGCGGCAAAGATCTGCTGGAATTGTTTCTGGAATTTTTCCCAGTCGAGATCGCTATTGTGCGCTTGCAGCTCAAGATGAATGTCACCCAAGCTCTTTTGGCCATCGATTCGTGTAAGGATAGCTGGTGCCAAAGGCGGGAGGGCGACACTAAAGGGCGATCCGCCAAGTTCCACGCGAAGTGTCAATTTCTCTCGGCAGGCGGCGGCAAGTTGATCACCGCGATGATCCTTGAGAATTGGGATGATTTCAGGCGAATCGGGTTTGGTCTCGGTTTCTCCAGAAGCCCGGGTTACATAGAAGATGTGAGCTTTGATGTTGCCTGCCAAGTTCTCAGCAAAGGTGGCACGCTCCATATCGGAGAGGTCGGCGAGCGTCTTTTGAAGCCTTGGGTCTTTGATATAGCTTTCCGGGCGGTAGCGGATCGGCTCTATGAAGGAAACGAGCCGAAGCCCGTTTTCATTTAAGAGCTCGGCGATTTCAGGGACACGATATGCCCGGTCTAAAGGATGGAGGAGGAGGTCGGCCAGCTCCGCATCGCCGCGCTTATGGTCGCCAATAAAAGGATTGCGCTTCAACCAGTTCGAGTTTGGCAGGGAATCGAGCAGGCGGCGCGCCATTGCGATCCGCTTTGCCATATCGCCGCTGGTGTCCAAAAATCGCAACATCTCTTGCGTTTCATAGACGC
>CAXMNO010000080.1:0-2403 GCA_964194655.1 uncultured Acidimicrobiia bacterium | reverse complement strand
TAACCTCAGGCATGGTACGCAAAGCAGCGATAATATTCGTTAGATGCTTGCTACTTAACACCTGCACATCAATCAGCATCTCAAAAAAGTCTTGAGAACGGTGCGTAATCTTCAAATTCGAAATATTACCCTGATTTCTTCCAATAACCGTAGAAAGCGCACCTAACGCACCCGGCTCATTCGCCACGATCAAATGCAAGCGGCCGGTAAAAATACTATTGTCCGCCGCGACTTCCCAAGCAACGTCCACCCAGCGCTCCGGCGTGCTTTGGAAGTTTTCAAGCGTATCGCAATCAATTGTATGAAGCGTGACGCCCTTGCCGGTGGTCACGATACCTACGATGCGATCACCAGGCAGCGGATGGCAACATTGGGCGTAATGCACGGCCATCCCCGGAATGAGGCCCTTAACGGGAATAGCGCTATCATTGTGCTTCGACTTTCGGCCAAGTTTCGGCTCGATAATAGCCCTGGCCTTGGGATCGTCCTTAATGCCCGGGAAAACGGCCTCTAAGATATCGCGCGGGCTGTTGTGGCCCTTACCTACGGTCACATAGAGATCGAGAAGGTTATCGACCTTAAAGCGTTTAAAGACGCCTTCCAGGCCCTTATCGGTCATTTCATAGCCAGCTTGACGGAATGCCTTCATCAGCATTTGCCGGCCAAGTTCGCCGTATTGTTCACGCTCTTTCGTGCGGATAAAGCGGCGGATTCGGGCCTTCGCCTTACCGGTAACGACAAACTGCTCCCAATCAGGCGACGGGGTTTGCGCTTTAGAGGTGATAATTTCCACTTGGTCGCCGTTATGGAGCTGGGTTCGCAACTGCACCATGCGTCCGTTCACCTTGGCACCCACGCAAGTATCGCCGACCTCGGAATGGACTGCGTAGGCGAAATCAACAGCCGATGCCCCGCTGGGTAATGCAATCACCGCGCCCTTGGGTGTGAAGCAGAACACCTGATCTTGGAACATCTCCAACTTGGTGTGTTCCAAAAACTCTTCAGGACTTGAGGCATGCTCTAGGATGTCTAAGAGTTCGCGCACCCAACGATACTGGCGCCCGTCCACATGCTTGGCGTTTTGCTTATATTGCCAGTGTGCGGCCACACCCAGTTCGGCAATCTGGTGCATTTCCTGCGTACGAATTTGCACCTCGATACGCTGGCGTTCAGGTCCGATAACCGTGGTATGGATCGAACGGTAGCCATTCGGCTTGGGTGTGGAGATGTAATCTTTGAAGCGCCCGGGAACGACCGGGTATTCCGCGTGAAATACTCCCAGTGCCTGATAGCAATCCGCGATGCTTGCGGCGGTGACACGGAAAGCCATGATGTCAGAGAGCTGCTCGAAGGCGATATTCTTACGCTGCATCTTACGCCAAATGGAAAACGGCCGTTTTATCCGCCCGTGTACCTCTACGCCTTCCAGCCCATGTGCCTTTAAATCTTCACGCAACTTGGCAACAATTTTATCAGGTATGCTGCCGTCTTGCCCCTTCAAGAAGTCGAGCCGCTCCAGCACAGCCTCACGACCATCTGGGTTCAGTTGGGCAAAGGCCAAATCCTCAAGCTCATCCTTAAAGGACTGCATCCCGATCCGCTCGGCCAACGGCGCGTAGATGTCCATGGTTTCGCGTGCGATCCGTCTGCGCTTATCTTCGGAGCGGATATGGTGCAGCGTCTGCATATTGTGCAGCCGGTCTGCCAACTTCACCAAAAGGACGCGGATATCTTCCGACATTGCCAAGAGGAGTTTGCGAAAATTCTCGGCGTGCTTGGTCTCCTCGCTCTGCAACTCTAGACGGCCAAGCTTTGTCACACCGTCGACGAGCCGCGCTATCTGGCTGCCAAAGAGCTGCTCGATATCCTTAATCGATGTGCCGGTGTCTTCGACGACATCATGGAGCAAAGCAGTAATTATCGTGGAATCGTCGAGTTTTAGGTCAGTTAGAATCCCAGCAACTTCAAGGGGATGAGAGAAATAGGGATCACCAGAGGCCCTCGTCTGGGAGCCGTGCGCCTTCATCGCGAAGACGTATGCGCGGTTTAGCGCATCTTCGTCGGTTGCAGGGTCATAGCTTTTGACCCTTTCCAATAGTTCAAACTGACGAATCATCCAACCCTAAGCTCTATATGACCAAGTAACGCAACCATATAGAACATCGGGTGGGCAAGGCAAAGATCAAGAGTCCCGCCTCGCCGGTCTTTACCGTAGCGTGGAGAAAATATATTAACGCCTGTGAATAGAAAGTGATTAGCTTTGCACAGTCGGAGCGAATTCGTCGTTCGACTCAATCGTCTGCAACGACGTCCTCGAAAATTTGCTCACCGGGCTTTTCAGTATCGTCCGCGGCTGGGCGCTCAGCAAGTGACGCCACCTCTTCTACAGCCTCACCTGCCATG
>CAXMNO010000079.1:0-3005 GCA_964194655.1 uncultured Acidimicrobiia bacterium | reverse complement strand
TGGGGGGGCTGGCGCAGAGCAAAGAGGATCGTCTCTGCGATATCATCAGCTTCCAAGGCCGCAGCCGCGCTATCATAATAACTGGCTGCCTTTTCATTATCGCCACGATGCCGGGCGGTGGCAAAGCCGGTGCGCACAAGGCCGGGGAGGATCTCGGTGATCCTTATCGGATCGTGCTTGTAGTCTTTGCGCAACGCCTCGCTAAATGCGCGCACGGCGAATTTCGATGCGCTATAGGCCGTGCCACCGGCGTAGGTCGAAAGGCCCGAGACCGAGCCAAGCGTGACGATATGCCCTTGGCCTCGCGATAGCATGCCGGGTATCACGGCATGGCAGATGCGCATTAAGCCAGTCACGTTCGTTTCGATCGTGCTGGCCCAATCCTCCATGGAACCCTGATCGAAACGTTGCCGTCCTCCGACGTCGGAACCTGCATTGGCGACGAGAATATCGATGCTGCGCCAAGCCTCGGGCAAGCTCTCAATCAGTCCTGCAACGTCGCCTTGGTCGCAAACGTCGAGGGGAAGGGGGAGCGCATCGGCTAAGCGGCCATTAACGAGTTCCGTTAGTGGCGCCTCACGACGCCCAGTGCAGATGACCTTAATACCTTGACCCAGCAATTGCTCTACAAGCGCGCGTCCGATGCCGCTGCTGGCACCGGTCACTAATGCAATGCTGCCTGGCTGCAAATTATTTTCATGTGCCAATCGTCTCTCCACCTTACCCGCTTTTTTTTGATGCTTAGAAAGCTAGGGCAAAGTCGGGGGAGAGGGAAAGCCGGATTTCCGCCGTTGCGGACAAGATCACGTTCCCATAAATACGCACATTATGATTTTTCGCCACTTTAGGCTGCTTTTTCGCTAGAATGCTTGGGGAGGCTGCGCTCATGCGTTACGCCATGCTTTTAGCCGTCGTTGCCCTTGTCCTTTTGGCCTTTCTTTATCGAGGGGACATTTCTTCACGATTTGCAGGCGATGGAGCTGGCTTCAAAATTCCGGGCGTTGAGAGCGCGGGCAGTATTGGCAAGACAATTGGTGATAGCATAAGAAAGTCAGGCAAACGCTTCGATTGGTAAAGCCTGAGCGAGGGGCCGTTAAGGCGGCTTGACTTCTGGCTTACCGCAATCGACAGTTGATGTATTCTGTCTGAACGACCGTCGGGGGAGGGGGATGCGCTTTACAAAGGGCATAAAAGCCTGGCTGCGCTTTAGTCCAATCAATCCACGAAATTTAGGTAAGGGTGCCACAATCGTCGTGGCCCTATCGCTATTGGCTGCCTGCCAGAGCGCACCAGAGCTCCCTTTTTTCGATGAAAATCCGATAGACCCCGGAGAGTACGACTATCCACTCGATAATCCGCGCGCGGCCACTGTGGTCGGCACGCCGACGGAATTTCGGGCCGATCTGCCCGGGAACTACAGTGTCGAAGACATAAGATTGGAAGTTTTCTCTGGTCGTCCCATTCCCGAAATCTTTTGGCATGCCGCGCGCCTGCGCGTATCGGCTGCGTTACAGGACGGTCCCGCACCTCTTGTCTTCTCAATTGGTGGGACGGGTGCCGATGATCGCTCTAGGACGATGCGGGTGATTGAGGCGCTTTTGTACGGTTATGGGTTCCATGTGATCTCAATCGCCTCGCCGACGCACCCGAATTTTATCGTCGCGGGGTCTAAGACGTCAGTGCCTGGCCGGGTTGAAGAGGATGTGGCCGACCTCTACCGCGTCATGCGTTTGGCTTATGAGAAGCTGCAACCGTCGATCGAGGTCACGGACTTCCACTTGACCGGTTACAGCCTTGGCGGCTGGCATGCAGCATTTGTGGCGGAGTTGGATGCAAGGCAAAAGGGCTTTGATTTTCAGCGTGTCTTGCTGATCAACCCGCCTGAATCCCTTTACGGTTCAATTTCAATTCTCGACCGGATGCTTGAAGACAGCTTGCCGGGCGGAATTGAGGGTGTGAATCTCTTCCTTGATGAGGCTTTCAATTCCTTTTCCGAAATCTACAAGGAAAGTGAATTCGTCAATTTTGATGAGGATTTCCTCTACCGCGCCTATGCTAGATTGCGACCGAGTGACGACAAGCTCGGTGCTCTAATCGGGCTGGCCTTCCGGCTCGCGGCAAACAACATGATCTTCACCGCAGATGTCATGCAAGGCGGTGGCTATCTGGTGCCGAGGAATGCGGTTCTCACTATCTCTACGTCTCTAACGCCCTTTTTCAGGGCAGGGGCCAGGACGGGGTTTGTCGACTACCTCGACTGGTTCTATGGCCCGTTCTACCTGGAACGCAATCCGGATTTGAGCCAGGAAGAACTGGTCGCAGAAGCAAGTTTGAAGCACATCACGTCATTTCTTGCCGATAATGAGAAGGTCGCGCTGATCCACAATGCCGATGACATCATTTTGGGGCCAGATGACCTCGCGTTCTTCAAACAGACGTTTGGGGAGCGGGCATTGATTTTCCCCAATGGCGGACACATGGGGAACCTCGAACACCGCTACGTCATGGCGAAGATTGGTAATTACTTTCGTGGGGAGGGCTTGAAGTAATGGCTTTCCCGCAAGCCCGCCTGCTTTTGTCGTTTCTCGCGCTCTTCATTTTAGGGGCCTGCGCGGCTGATCCCGCAGTACCACCGGGTGAAATCGCCGAGGCTACCGTGGTCGATCAAATTCGCCCGGTAGATACCACGACAGCTGGAGCTGCTTTAAGAAGCTATCCCATCGATATTTATGACCCGTGGGAGGGCTGGAACCGGAACGTCTACAAATTCAATGCGGAATTCGACCGGATTATCTTCTTACCGGTTGTGGAGACCTATCAATTCCTAACACCGGAGCCAGTCCAGGACAGCGTCGATAACTTTTTCTCGAACCTCAACAATATCCTGACCTTCGGAAACCAAATCCTTCAGGGTAAGCCGCTGGAAGCCGCGCAGACCGTGTTCCGATTTGCGCTTAACTCAACGATGGGCGTGCTTGGCCTCTTCGATCCAGCTAGCGCGAGTG
>CAXMNO010000078.1:0-6981 GCA_964194655.1 uncultured Acidimicrobiia bacterium | reverse complement strand
ACCTTCGCCGGTCTCGACGGCGTGGCGGCAACTGCGGGACCCGGTCTGATTGGCCGCGTTTTTGTGGTGGTTATGATCGCCAAGGCGATTGCGGCTGCGTCATCCAAACCCTTCATCGCCGTCAACCATTTAGAGGGCCATGCGCTAACGGCGCGATTAACGGACAAGATTGCCTTCCCCTACCTGCTGCTATTGGTTTCCGGCGGTCACTGTCAGCTTCTCATTGTCGAGGGCGTGGGGCGTTATCGCTGTTTGGGCACGACCTTGGACGATGCCGTGGGGGAGGCTTTTGACAAGACGGCAAAGCTTTTGGATCTAGGCTATCCGGGTGGACCACTTGTCGAAAAGGCAGCCCAAAAGGGTGATGGCACGCGCTTCGACTTGCCCAGGCCTATGAAGGGGAGAAAGGAGCTTAACTTCTCCTTCTCCGGCCTTAAGACAGCAGTCCGGCGGGCTGTCGAGAACTTGGGCGGTAAACCTAGCGATGGTGATTGCGCGGACCTTGCCGCAAGCTTTCAAGCGGCTGTGGCTGATGTGCTTGAAGATCGCTGCCGACGCGCGCTTGCGCTATTTCATGAGGAATACCCTGAAGGTGGCCCATTGGTCATCGCTGGCGGTGTTGCCGCCAACAAATTTCTCCGCGAACGTCTATCCAATTTGGCTAAACGCGAGGGTGGATCGTTCGTGGCACCACCACAAGCGCTTTGCACGGATAATGCTGCTATGATTGCTTGGGCAGGTCTCGAGAGGCTGCGCCTCGGCCTAACCGATGGTCTCGACTTCGCACCCAGGCCACGGTGGCCGCTTGAGGACCTAAAGCGAGCAGGTGGAGGTGCTTCGGATTGAGAGAAATCCAGCACGTCGGAATTCTTGGCGCAGGTGCCTTTGGCACGAGCCTTGCGATTGCAATGACGAGAGCTGGCCGCAAAACTATGCTCTGGGTCCGGCGCGACGAACTGGCCGCTTCTATCCGAGCACAGCGCGAGAATGCTAATTACCTTCCTGGTGTTCCGCTGCCTGAGGAAATTGAGGTCACGAGCGACCCCAAATCTCTTGCATCTGTCGACGCGCTTTTTGTCGCAACACCAGCGCAGTATCTTCGCGGGATTACTGAGAGCTTGTCGCGGGATATCCCGCCATCCATCCCGCTTGTCACCTGTGCGAAGGGGATTGAACGCGAAACCCTAAAGCTGCCTTCGGAAATTTTGAGCGAAACGGCCCCGCAAAACCCACTTGCCGTCCTTTCAGGCCCCACTTTTGCAGCAGAGGTCGCGCGCGGCTTGCCCTCTGCCATTACTCTTGCCGCCTATGACCCAGAGCTTGGAAGGGCACTCGTTGAGGCCATCGGGTCGCGCTGTTTTAGACCCTACTTGAGTGACGATTTGATTGGTGCGCAGGTCGGGGGTGCCGTTAAGAATGTGCTAGCGATTGCCTGTGGCATCGTCTGTGGCCGCAAGCTTGGCGATAATGCGCGCGCTGCTTTGATTACGCGGGGCCTGGCGGAGATTGTGCGCCTTGGCCGCGCCCTCGGTGGAAGGGCGGAAACACTCATGGGCCTCTCAGGCCTTGGCGATTTGACGCTCACTTGTTCTGCCATGCAGTCACGCAATTTTTCACTCGGTGTGGCTCTCGGTGAGGGGCGTTCGTTGGAGGACATTTTGTCGGAAAGGCGGTCGGTTGCGGAAGGTGTGCATTCGGCAAATGGCGTTGTTGCCTTGGCTAAGCATCACGGGCTTGATATGCCCATATCGAAAGCGGTCGATGCCGTCCTAAATCATGGCGCAGAGGTAGAGAAGACGATTGAAGAGCTCCTTGCCCGGCCTTTCAAACAGGAACTGAGCTGATCTGCCACAGTCAACGACTCAATCAAGTTCGAAAAGGAAACATGAGCGATGCTTTTTAGTTTTTACTGCCTCGATAGGGCCGATCATACCCACGTCCGTGCGGATAATCGCGATGCCCACATCACCTACCTTAAAGCGCAGGGGGAGAAGGTCATAAGCGCGGGGCCGTTCTTATCCGATGACGGCGAGGCCATGGTGGGCTCGCTCCTGATTATCGATTTCCCCGACCGCGTCGCTGCGGAGTCGTTTGCTGCGGGCGACCCCTATGCCAAGGCCGGACTGTTTGAATCCGTCGAAATCCGGCCATGGAAGAAGGTCATTTAAACTGCTCGACCGTCTTTCCCCTCAACGAAGGCACAGTAGTCACGTTTGATATCATCAAGGGCGGTGCGGTAAATGCGGGCCCCTGCCTCCGCGCTTGCCAAGCGGGGGTCTGAACCCATACGGCCATCGGGGAAGCGGCGGCGGAAATCCTCGCTATCGTAGATCGGTCCCTCGGCGGCCCGGCCGGGGGCCATCTCGACGATCTTTTGATGTTCGCTATAGGCGTAGTAGGTGAGCGATACCTCCGAACAGGTCGCATGGCTCCCTTCGGCCTCACCAAAAAGCTCTTCAGAGAGATGTTTGATCCCATCAGAGTCCCACCAGTTTCGCAGTTCACAACGCAAAGACGGACGATTGTTGCCAGCCCGGCCTAGGCTGGATTCGGCGTAGATTTCACTAAACGCCGCAGAGAGGGAGGCGATATTTCCGCCATGGCCATTCAGGAAGAAAAAGCTATCAAAGCCGTGGCGTGCGAGTGAATTGACCACATCTTGCACCACAGCGATGAGTGTTGTGGGGCGCAACGCGATCGATCCAGCAAAACCTAGATGGTGCTGGGCCATGCCGATGGAAAGTGTGGGCGCGACCAGGACGCCTTCTTCTTCAGAAAGGCCCTTTGCCAAGATCTCAGGGCAAAGCGCATCCGTGCCGACAAAGCCATTTGGACCGTGCTGTTCGGTTGAGCCTACGGGGATCACGATAGCACTGCTTGATTGCAAGTATTGTTCGACTTCCTGCCAGGTCGAGAGTTGAAGCAGCATCAGTGTCTCCCTTCAGTTGTTACCGTTTCTATTTGCGCCCATTGGCGAGGCGGTGCGCGTCGGGTTGCGCACGCAGCCTACCCATTGCCCAGACGCCTAGAAAAGGCCCAATCGCGAGCGGCATAAAGGCATAACGCCAGCCGAGCAACTCAACCAAGCTTGGCATCATGTGAATCGTAAAAAGTGTCAAAGTGAAGCCCAATGCGGTTTGCAAGGTCAACATCGTACCGACCAACTCTCGATTCGAAAGTTCAGCGACCGAGGCTGAAAACTGCGCGGAATCGGCCACAACCGTTATACCCCATAGGAGGCATAGAGCAGTGAGAAGCCAAGGATTCCCACCAAATAGAAAGCCGGCGACTAAGGCACAGCTTCCACTGATCGCCATCGCTAACATCGTGAGCGTCGTTCGGCCCATCCGATCGGCGAAAATGCCGCCGAAGAGTGAGCCCAAGGCACCCGCACCAATTGTGGCGAAGGTGACGAGTTTCGCTGCCAGCGGCGCGCTTTCAGCCGACATGCTTTCATTAAAGCTCGCGGCGACGAAAAGCCCAATCCAGGCCCACATGGCGTAAAGTTCCCACATGTGGCCGAGATAGCCGAGGTTCGCCAAGCGCAAGGACTTCATCCGCCAGGCGAAGACAATATAGCTGATGTGAAATCTTGGGGCCGCGGCGAAAATTGGGCCTAGGCCGACGAGAAGGATGGCAAAAGCAGCGACTACCGCTGTAATCGAAGCCGTCGCGATGGTGAAACGCCAATCGATCCCACCCAGCGCATTGAAAAGGTGTGGACTAGCCGTGCCGAGGGTCAGGGCGCCTACGAGAAGACCGACCAAGAGCCCCATGTCGCCCTTTGCCCAGCTCGAGGCCATTTTCATGCCCACAGGATAAACACCGGCCATGCATGCGCCGGTAATGAATCTGAGCAGCGGCATCAAAATCGAATCGGGTCCAACGACAAGGATCAAGAAGTTCGCAATCGCTGCTATCAGGGCCGAGGCCATAAAAAATCGCCTGGGGTCGAGCCTATCGGCCAAACCAAGGACCGTAGATGCCAGGCTGCCGACGACAAAGCCCGTTTGAACGGCGCTGGTAAAAAGCGCTTGTTGAAAGGAACTCAAGCCATAATCGACGATAAGTGCTGGCAAAACAGCGGTGGCGGAAAACCATAGTGCCATCACAGCCACCTGGCAGAGCGCCAAGACCGTTAGTGAAGCCCATTTCGATTCACGAATGGTTGCCACCCAAAAGACCTTGATCTGGGAAACGCGTCTTGGCATTTCCTCATTCAATTTTATCGGTTATGAGAGACTAGAACAGAATGATTGAGGGGGCATCCATGAATTATTGGCTAATGAAGTCGGAACCAGGGACTTGGTCCTGGGACGATCAGGTGCGCGCCGGTGTCGCCGAATGGGATGGCGTTCGCAATTACCAAGCCTCCAACAACATGAAGGCCATGGCCCTAGGCGATCTGGTTTTCTTTTATCACTCTGTATCTGAGAAACGGATTGTCGGCATCGCTGAGGTCGCAAAGCTCTATTATCCCGATCCGACCGATAAAAGCGGGCGGTTTGGTATGGTTGACGTCCGCGCGATCAGACCAATGATAGAGCCGGTAACTCTAGCCCAGATAAAAGACGATCCCCGTTTGCAGGATTTGGCCTTGATCCGACAATCGCGTCTTTCGGTCCTTCCCCTAACCGCTGACCAGTGGCGTATGATCTGCGCCATGGGCAAAACAGAGCCATAAGGTTACCAGAAAAGCTTAAACGCGCGTTTTCGCGGTTAGTTCCGCTAAGGCTGCAATAATTGGTGCCGCAGCTTCCTTACCCGTCATATTTTGGGCCAACATCACACGCATGGCGCCAACGTGCGCGTTGATGACATCTTTGCGCTTACCATCGGCAACGGAATTTGATTCTAGGCAGTTAAAAAGCATTTGGGCGGTTTGACCTAGAAGTGGGTAGTCAAAGTTCGCTGCTTGGCCTTTGATTTCCTTGGCATGGATTTGTGCCGCCCTGAGTGCGCTCGATGCCTCTTGGGGGTCCTCTGGCAATCCTGTCAGAGCCTCTTCAATAGCCGTTAAATCAGCCGCCACCCACTGGGCGAACTCATTGCGCAAATCCTCTAGCCCAGAGGCAGCGGTGGCTTTTATCTTCTCCAGATCCGGGCCACCATATTGCGGCACCTTGGCCTTTAAGGTGTTGGGCGGATTGATGACCTGAAAATTCGAGCTCTCGGACATCTTCGCTTCCCGGCTGATTTTCGAAACTCAATCACAATCTTGCTCGATTTTGGGAGCACGGCCCTAAGGATTGGTAAAGGGACACGGGGAAATTTAGGCGGAGGTTCTGTGCAAGGCCAGCTTGTTTTCAAGCAGCGATCTGGCAATATCACCTCTCCAAAGAGGGCAAATGGGCCACGCAGCAGGAAAATGCTAAAAAGCACCGCTGTCGATAGAAAGGGAGACGTGATGTTCGAAGTCCAACAGTTTCCAGTGGCCGAAGAGGTCGCCAAGCATGCATGGTGCGATGAGCAGACCTATTTCAAGCTATACGAAAGGTCGGTCTCGGACCCGGAAGCCTTTTGGGCTGAACAGGGTAAACGTATTGAGTGGTTCAAACCCTTTACCGAGGTAAAGGACGTCAATTTTGGACCGGGCGACGTCCATATTCGCTGGTACGGCGATGGCGTCACGAACGTTGCTTATAACTGCCTTGATCGCCATCTGGCTGAAAAGCGCGATCAGGTCGCGATCATCTGGGAAGGCGATGATCCGAGCGAAGACAAAAAGATCACCTATGGCGAGGCACATGAAGAGGTAAGCAGGCTTGCCAACGCCATGAAGGATCTGGGCGTCAAAAAGGGTGACCGGGTTACGATCTACATGCCCATGATCCCTGAAGCCGCTTATGCGATGCTCGCATCCGCACGTATTGGCGCTGTTCATTCTGTTGTCTTTGGCGGTTTTTCGCCCGAAGCATTGGCCGGTCGCATCCTAGATTGCGAATCGGATTTTGTCATTACGGCCGATGAGGGCGTTCGCGGTGGCCGGAAAATTCCCTTAAAGGCGAATACGGATGCCGCCTTAAAGTCCTGCCCAGGTGTACGCAATGTCCTGGTGGTCAAACGTACAGGCGGCGATATCGATTGGCACGAGGGGCGTGACGTTTGGTATCACGAGGCGACCGAGGCTGCTTCACCGGATTGTCCGGCTGAAGAAATGGGCGCCGAAGACCCTCTCTTTATCCTCTATACATCGGGCTCGACGGGTAAGCCAAAAGGTGTCCTTCACACCACCGCCGGGTATCTCGTTTACGCCGCAATGACCCATCAGTACGTCTTCGATTACCACGAAGGCGATATCTACTGGTGTACGGCGGATGTGGGCTGGGTCACTGGACATAGTTATATCGTCTATGGCCCGATGGCGAATGGCGCCACGACGCTGATGTTTGAAGGGGTGCCGAACTATCCCGATGCCTCGCGTTTCTGGCAGGTTTGCGATAAGCACCAGGTCAATATTGTCTATACGGCGCCGACGGCGATCCGGGCGTTGATGCGCGAGGGTGAGGGGCCGGTAAAAGGCACGAGCCGCAGCTCGCTTCGGCTTTTGGGGACGGTTGGCGAGCCGATCAATCCGGAAGCCTGGATGTGGTATCACAAAATTGTCGGCGATAGTCGTTGCCCGATCGTCGATACCTGGTGGCAAACGGAAACCGGCGGCATTTTGATCACGCCACTTCCAGGAGCAACACCGCTCAAGCCGGGCTCGGCGACGCGTCCTTTCTTTGGTATTCAGCCCTTGATCATGGATGGCGATGGCCAGCCGCGGGAAGGGGCGACGGAAGGGAATCTCTGTATCGCCGACTCTTGGCCTGGGCAGATGCGTACGGTCTACGGCGACCATGAGCGTTTCATCGAAACCTACTTCTCAGCCTACCCCGGTCGCTATTTCACAGGCGACGGCTGCAGACGCGATGAAGATGGCTACTACTGGATTACGGGACGTGTGGATGACGTCATCAACGTCTCGGGCCACCGCAT
>CAXMNO010000077.1:0-7885 GCA_964194655.1 uncultured Acidimicrobiia bacterium | reverse complement strand
TCTCGAATGAGGTCTTGCATAGCCTTACTTTTGATCGTAGCCGGAGTTGCCAATACACCAATTACTCCGCTTTTAGATTTCTCGGCTGCGGGCTTTATGGCCGGAACGGTGCCGACGACCGGGATCTCAAGGGTATCCCTCAGCTCGCTCAGCGCGGTCGTGCTCGCTGTATTGCAAGCAACGACCAACAAGTCAGCGCCGGTACGCTCTACAGCAACTTTCAAAAGACCCGGTATCCGGTCTTTTAGAGCTTCATTATCCTTAGTGCCATAAGGCGAGAAAGCATTGTCGACCAGATAATCCAGTGCCACTTCCGGCAAGCGTCGACGAAGTTCTTGCACAATTGAAAGGCCGCCAACACCAGAATCGAAAACGAGAACGCGCGCCGGACCTGCGGCAATATTATTACCCATAACCAAGAAATACTCCCTAGATCGAGAAAACCCATTCGCTGTCATGGGTGCCACGTTAAAATGTGAGTGCGGCTTATCTAGGGGTGAAATGTGGCACTTTGTTGGCGCGACCTTATCGGCATTACTTATCCCCGTTCTCAATGCCCTGCCACTGCGGGCGGCTAACAGTTCGCGTGAAATCGGAAAACATAAAATTCATGGAAATGCTAACACGCTCTTCCTTACTCTGATTGTGAGGGACGGAGTGCTTTAGCCATGCAGGGAAAACGACGAGACGACCAACAGGCGCCTGGACGTTTATATCCAAAGAGTTATTCGGCGTAATCTTAGTGAACTCCGGCACGATCATCGCCGCACGTTCACGAGGGTCGTGAAAAGCGATGGCGTCCGAACCAGGCGCCGACTTGACATAGTAGACACCACTCAAAAAGTTATTAGGGTGCACATGCGGAGAATGGGGGGAACCTGAAGGATTGACGTTAGCCCAAGCCCCCGTCACTTCCATTTGTAGTGGCTTTGCACTCAAAAACTCCAACACACCCTCAATTGCTTTATTGAAGCACTCGATGAGCTCGGCAAAAACGGGATCATCTTGCAAGTCATTACGAGTCTGCCAAGTCTGGCCCGGTGAGAGAGCTGGCCTTGGTGTTATCAGCTCTTCAATGCGCGCTAACATGCGGGCGTTCATCGGTTCATAAACCGATGGCTCCAAGTCGTGCACCCAGACATTGCTCGGAAAGAGGGGAAGGACCGACTTATTTTTAAACATCAAGAGACCTTACGATTCCAATTATGCTTCACAAGGTCCCATGATATAGCAGCGCTCGCGAAATAAGCATGTGAAGAAATGCTCTATCCGAGAGATTTTTGCAAAACTATCGGCGTCTCGCAGGAAAGCGCGCCATGCCCTACCTCAATTGCGTAAATTCCCTCAGCCCGGCCAGTCTCGGCATCGAAGCGAACGAGGAAATCGAGGAACCGCGGACCCAGTATGCCGAATTCGCGCCGGTTCTTACCACTACGAAGCTGATCGATCCAGCCATCCGCATCGATACTTCCATAGACGTCGTAAAGGACACCAGCGCGCCAGAACCGGCCTTTAAGATCACTACCAGAAATCGCAAACTCCGCCGCCCAATCATTCCCGCAGGCATCACGCTCGCCGCGACCGAACCAACGCCCATCGCGTGATTGCGCAAATGCATCACTAGAAGCCATCGCGCAAAGAACGAGGCCAAGAGCAATAACGCCAACGACATGAAATAGGCTAAAACCTCGAATGCGTCTCATCTTCAGGACCATTTCGATTCCCCCTTATTAGACCATAATGGAACACGCTCCAGTAAGGTCAAGTCTCTCCTTTACAACGTTAAAATCCTATTACCTTGGAGGAAGAGAAATTCATGTGCACCTTAACCTGCAATTAGAGGGCGTATCATCGGTTAAGGACAGCGATAAATCTCGTCGCGTAAGTCGTCTAAATAGCAGTATCTCGCGCGGGTCGTATCTATTAGGGCTGGGTCCAAATCAGCGATGATCAGTCCTTCTTCCCCTTCGAGGGCTGCCAGAGTTTCGCCACTGGGCCCAAAAATGCGGCTTTTACCGGAATAGCTAAGCCCGCCTTCACTGCCGCACCTGTTGGCGAAGACCAAAAAGACCTGGTTTTCAGCAGCGCGAGCTGGGGCGAGCAACTGTGGCACAATACGGTCTTGGGCCGATGTTGCGCTGGAAACCAGGATTAAATTGGCGCCGCTACGCGCAAGCTGGCGCGCGGTTTCCGGAAATTCCACTTCATAGCAAATGAGAATGCCGACCTTGAAACCTGTAAAATCGGCCACTTCAAAGCTATCACCTTTCTGAAAGGCGCCCTTTTCATAATCACCATAAGGCTGACATTTCCGGTGGTTTAAGAGCGTCGAGCCATCGCGAAGGATCAATCGGGCAGAGTTATAACAGTCCTCACCCTCTTTCTCGACATAACCGTAAAGGATAGCGATGGCATAGTTTTGCGCGAGATCGATCATACGCTTGGTTGCGCGCGTGCCCTCGCCTTCCGCCAAGCTTTCGACTTCGCCTGGGATATTGTAGCCGGTCAAAAAAAGTTCAGGAAAGACAATCAGTTCAGCGCCTGCCGTTGCGGCTTCTGCGACTGCTTCACGCATAATCTCTATGTTTTCATCGGGGGCACCGGGGACCCCTTCGCCCTGATAAACCGCGACCTTCATTGTAATCCTTCGCTTTACTCATCATTTCAAAGACTGGAGACGGTCTTATAGACCTATCGAAACAAAATTGCCTGGACTTTTGATCTCAAGGAGCCAGTCACACCACACCGGTTACCAAATAAGCGCAAAGCACGCGGCAAGCCGCCGTAAAATCTGCCATATCCATGGCTTCGTCTGGATTATGGCTGCCAAATTCATTGCGAATGAAGATCATTCCACTCGGAATACCGCAATTCGCAAAGACAACGGCATCGTGGCCAGCACCGCTGGGCATCTCAACAGTCGGGATTTTTTGCGAGTGTGCAGCGGCTATAAGTTTCTCGCGCACTTTTGGGTCCATTACCGCCGGCTCGCTATAAGAGGCGCGACCGAGATCGAATACCACACCACGCTTCGCACCAATTTCCTTGGCCAGCTCCTTGCCGAGTTCGCAAAGACTCTCAAGAACCTCCTCGGACGTTGAGCGATAGTCCAGCACGAATTGAGTTTCACCAGCCACCTTGCTAGGTCCATGCAGCTCGGGGTCGGTCGTGAATTCACCTGTTGTGATGACGAGATCTTGGCCCGATTTTTCGCGCCGCAACCAATCTTCATCCAGGCGGTGGAGAAGCTCCACCGTTGCAGCCACCGCGTCGCGGCGCTGCTCGCGGGAAAGTGCGCCTGAGTGACCGTATTCTCCATAACAGTAAGCATCGCGGTGGCGCTTAATGCCGCGAATGCCGGTCACGATTCCAACCGGCAAATCGTTTTGGAGAAGGAAGGGGGCCTGCTCGATATGGACTTCGATGAAAGCTTTTATTCGATCCGGTTTTAAATAAGCTTCACCTGCCCGGATGGCTTCGAGATTACAGCCCGCTTCTGTCATTTGTTCAGCGAGCGTTTTGCCCGTTAAGTCATGTGTGACATCAAGCTCATCCAGATGCATCTTACCGAAGGCCGCATAAGAGCCAACATAGGTCGTATTGAACCAGGCTGCTTCCTCGCAACGGATGGCCATAATAGTGATGTCGCACTGTGGGCGAAAGTCAGCACGGCGAAAGCCTGCCAGCACCGCGATACCAGCAACAACACCCGCTGCCCCATCGAAATTACCCCCTTGATCCACGGAATCAAGGTGCGATCCGATTATAATTCCCGGAGCCTCACGGTCGCGGCCCGGATAGGTCAAATAGAGGTTTTGTGCCGCATCGCTATGAATTTCCAGGCCTAAGTATTCCCCGACCCGGCGCACAATATCATGGGCTGCCTGCTCGCCCTCGCCGTAGGAATCGCGCACGATCCCTTTGCCTTTTCGGGTCGCTTCATCAAGCTCCTCAAAGATACGCGAAGCCAAAGCACTATCGGGTGTGGGAATGTCTTGGGTCATGCCAACTTCCTGCGTGCAGGCTTGATATCAAAAGGGTGTCGAGCCACCCAGTGGCGTGCGATTTCTCCGCGCCTACAGATCCATACATCCTCCAGCTCGCTCAAATAATCGAGGAAGGCCTCCAACGCACCTATCCGACCTGGACGGCCAATAATCCGGCCATGCAAACCGATTGTCATCATCTTTGGATGCTTTGCTCCCTCGCGCAGAAGACGGTCGACCGTATCGCGCCAATATTGCAAACACTCTTGCGGGGAAGAAAAGCCCAAGGCCCTTGTAAAAGAACTGTCATTGGTATCCAAAGAATATGGCAGGATTAAATGTGGCCTCCCAAATTGATTCGTCCAATATGGTAAGTCATCATTATAACTATCTGAATCGTATAAAAAACCACTATCTTCAACAACAAGGCGGCGAGTATTGGGACTGGGGCGCCCAGTGTACCAACCGATCGGCCTTTCGCCGGTTAATTCGAGGACCCCCGCTACACAACGCCTGATATGTTCGCGCTCCACTTCCTCTGGCACGGAGTGATAATCGATCCAGCGCCAACCGTGGCATTGTATATCACAATTTGCAGCAGCGATTTTTTCCGCAGCCAAGGGGTTTTGTTCGAGTGCCAAGCCCACGGCATTTACGGTAAAAGGCAGATCGAGATTCTCAAAGACTTCCAGAATACGCCAAAAGCCAACGCGACTACCGTATTCATAAGCTGATTCTATATTAAGATGCCTCTCGTGGGCGGCGTGTGGCATCTCCCCAAAATCGCTTAAGAGCGTCTCATGATGCTCATCACCGTTAAGTAGGCAATATTCCGCACCTTCTTCATAGTTGACGCAAAAGTTCACGGCCAAACGTGCCCCATCCGGCCAGTCGGCTAAGGGCGGATTACCGGCATAGCCTATAAGGTCGCGTTCCTGCCCCATTATATCCAAGTCCCTCTTGCGACGTTGAAACCGTTCACTCTATGGCCTTCCTATAGAGCCATTCTGAAGTAATCCCAATCGAAACTCTTCGCAATTGGGCTCTGGCCAGTGATGAACCGCATCTCCCTGCCCCGTAGCTCTACGGCGGTTAGCTGACCTGACATGTAAACACCACTATCGACACCAATTCTATGGGCATGGGCGGAGGGTATTTGGGGCGTATGTCCGTGGACGACTTGTAAGTCGAAAGTCCAGAGCGTGGGATTTAAAAATGGCTCGCGGATCCACAAAAGGTCTTCTTCAGCTTGGTGTTCCAAGTCACGAGCAGGGTTTAACCCAGCATGAACGCAAATATATGAACCCGCGCGATATGTGAGTTGGAGCCCGTTGAGGAAATCCAGGCGCCCGGCTCCCAAGCTGCGCCTAAGCGCTTGTGCCAAGGCTTTGGGATTACGCCATTCCATACCAGGTAAGAGGGCACTGATTGTGCTACCGCCGCCATTCATGCGCCAAAGCAGCAGGTCTCGTTCGTCCGGTGCATCTTGATCTATAAAATCGAGCAGGAATTTTTCGTGATTGCCCTTCAGTCGAATTTGGCGCACGTCCTTGAAGGTTTCGTCATCGCTCGCAAGCCCCGAGCGTGCAAGATCAAGTGCTTCGCGTGGTAAAGGCCCGCGATCGATATAATCCCCAAGCCAGACAACCGAAACTTTTTCTTTGCGATATTCTTGTCGAATACGCTCGCAAATGAAATCTTGTAGTGCGCGCAGGTGGTCCGCATGCCCATGAACATCACCGATGGCAAAAAGGACTTCACCTTCGTTAAGATATCCGGGCGCCGGTTGCCAATTTTCACAATAGATATCGATCATCGCCTTGGAGTAAACCTATGTAGCTGACAACATCGGAGTGTGACAAAATCGCATCGCATGTAAAACCCCGCAGAAGAATATGCCAAAACATCGCCTCGTGTGTGTTCTTGGCCATACTCTCCCTCTTTTTAGCCTTTGGTGCTTCGGCGGAGATGGAAGTCGATCTCGAATTGGTCCTTGCCGTCGATGCGTCGGGCAGCGTTGACGATCAAGAATTCGGCCTACAGATGACGGGCATTGCCAGAGCCTTTCGTCACCCCGACGTTTTGGCAGCAATTGGCGAAGGTCCGTTGGGCAGAATTGCCGTAGTTGTCGAAGTTTGGGCTGAAGCCCGTCTCCCCAAAGATAACTCCAACTGGTTCGTCGTTCACGATGCGGAAAGTGCGGAGCAATTCGCCAAAACGGTGGAGGATTTCCCTCGCACCCCCATCGGCGGTACCGGGATCGGCCGCGCAATCGTTGCAGCCGTTAACCTATTCGATCGTAACGACTTCTTCGCCTGGCGGCGCGTTATCGACATTTCCGGCGACGGCAAGGAAACCACGACCCGAGATTGGAGCATCGTGCCGGAGCTAGCTCGCATCCAAGCAGGAAACCGCGGCATTACCATAAATGGTCTCGCCATCCTTTCCGACGACCCGAATTTAGCGGCCTATTATATTGAGAATGTCATTATCGGCACGAACGCCTTCGTTATGGAGGCTGCGACTTTCGAGGATTTCTCACTCGCCATTCGCCGCAAGCTCATCCGGGAAATCAATCAGCGCCCTCAAGTTAGCCATCATAATTGAAAGAATCACATGAAGTCGCGCTTCACCTTGCGATTCCACTTTCTATGAAAAACCTGCCGCTCTCCTTCAAAGGCTTCCAGCTCCGCGTCGATGTAGAAATTTTCCTCATCGGCCCATTGCTTGATCATTGCCTCGGTCCGAATCCGCCAGGATTCCCGGCCAAGAGACTGAGTCCAATGGCATAAAGCCTTGGCACTTAAGGGCGCATCGGGATGGATTTCATAAACTTCGCGCGTGACCGAGCCACGCTCATGACCATGTTCTTCGATCCTATAGGACCCATGATCGTCGAGGATTTCGATCCGATAGGTTCCTTTAGCAGCGTCTTCTATAATTTTACGCTCGAATTTTGGCGCCCGGAGCTCGGTTTCAGACAGTTTAGGCGCCATAGCGACCGGTTCAAATGGCCTGGGCAGCGCCCTCGTCTTGGTCAAGCAGGGCAAGTTCAGATAGGAGTTGGAAAGGCTAAGTGTCAGCCGCGCTTGTTGAGGCGATGGCCAAAGAAGTGGCCAGTAACTTGTCGAGAGAGCAAGGCGAAGCCTGTGCCCCTTGGCCACACGGTAAGCGACATCGTCCAACTTTATCGATATGCGGTAAACCTTGCCCGGGGTTACGGCTCGCGGCTCTTCATGGCTATCACGGTGAGATAGATTCAAAACGCCATAGGTTATGCGAGTTGCTTCACCACCAGGTGCCACATCAACGAGCCTCGCCGCCAACAGTGCTTCGGCTTGATCACTCGAAACCTCCAGCTCTAGCCGCCCTTGACCACACAATGCCAAGGGTTCGTTAAGCGGTGCCGTCTCGAAACACAAGGACCTGTTATCATCGCTACGCTGGTCCAAAGGCCATTCCGGTCCACCCCAGATAATACAATACTCGCCCGCCTGATGGCCAACAGTCGCGTCACTCGAAACCTCTACCAGGCCTTCTCCAGATGTATTTTCTGCTAAAGCTCCCCCTTGCTGTAAATGCAGGGTGCGATGATCGACTGACTTATCCGGCCAATCGTCGAGGGCGATCCATTCCCCTGGCCGTGCATCGTAGTGGCCTTGCGGGCGCACACTATCCATCAGGTATACGCGATAAGGTGGCTCCGCCATCACACCTTGATCACTTTCCTTTAACCAGTGATCCCACCAGCGAAGGCATTCTTGAAGAAACCCAATTCTTGGCTCGGGCTTCGCAATGTGGGGATAACGGTGCATCCAAGGGCCGATGATTGCACGCACCGGCGATTGCAAGCCTTTCATCAACCTTGGCACCGCATTGGAATAGGCATCGCCCCAACC
>CAXMNO010000076.1:0-6670 GCA_964194655.1 uncultured Acidimicrobiia bacterium | reverse complement strand
CCCGAGCCAATTCGGCCCAGAATCCCAACTCTCTCACCTGGTGCAATTTTAAAGCTACAGCCGTCAAGGGCGAGGGTTTGTTGGCCAGGATAGGCGAAGCGGATATCTTGAAACTCGATTTCCCCCTTGAGGCGAGGGCGGCTTAGAAACGTCTTGCCTAGAGGCCTTTCGACCGGGCGCTTCATCAGCTCATCAAGGGATTTAAGGGCGACACGCGATTGCTGCAGACGGGTCAGCATGCCGGCCACAGCCCCAAGCGGGGCAAGGGCACGGCCCGTCAGCATTGAGGCGGCAACCAGTGCACCCATCGTAAGTTCGCCTTGGGCGTTGAGGTAGACCCCGGCGACGACGACAAAGACCGTGGAAAACTGGATGGAGCCTTGCGCAAATGTCGTGGCGAGCCCGGAGAGAAAGCGGGCCTTCCCGGATGATTCGGCGGTAAGCCCGACAAAACGCTCCCAAGACCGTTGAATTCGCCCTTCGGCAGCGCTCGCCTTTATGGTCTCGAGACCATCGATCGTCTCTACCAAGATGGCATGTTTTTGGCTTGATTCACGCTGCGTCTTTTCGACAACGCGGCGCAGCGGAAACTGAAGTATAATCCCAAATAATATCACCAAGGGCACCGCAGCCAGCGGGACGAACGCCAAGGGTCCTCCGACCAGCCATATAATGCCGATGAATAGAAAGGCGAAGGGCAAGTCAACCAGTGCCACAAGGGTGCCTGAGGTGAAAAATTCCCTCAGCGACTCGAATTCACGCAGATTATTCGCCATCGCACCGGTTGAAGGCGGCTTGGTGTCGAGTTTTGTCGCCATCAAGTGCTCGAGGAGGCGGCTCGCAATAAGTACGTCAGCGTTTTTACCCGCCACATCGACGAAATAGGTGCGCAAGTTCCGCATCAAGAACTCGAACCCGAAGACGATCATCACACCCGTCGCCAAGACCCACAGCGTCTCGATCGCTGCATTCGGGACCACGCGGTCGTAAACGTTCATCACGAAAAGAGGGGAGGCAATCGCAAAGCAGTTGATCAAAATGGATGCTAGGAGCACATGGCTGTAAACCGGCCAAAACTTCCAAAGCGTTCCCCAAAACCAATACTTGACCTCTTTAACCCGAATATCGGGTGCGCGTTCGTCAAATCGAAATTCCGGGCGCGCGAAAATGGCATAGCCACTGTAGACTTTCTGCAAATCCTTCAGGTTGACGACTTTGCCGATACCGCCACCTTCGGGAATGATAATCTTGGCTTTATCGCGCCCTTGTCTGGCCAACAAGATACAAGCATTGCCGCCTTCAAGCAGGAGTATGCAGGGCAGGGTAACGGGAAGGATATCGCCGATCTTCTTCCGGTGAACGACACTCGCGCCAATTCCGTGACGTTCGGCGGCGCGAACAGCCAATTCTGGACTGAACTTTCGCTCATCGCGCGGCAGGCCAGCCCTCAAGGCCTCAGGTGAAACAGGTCGCTTTAGCAGGGCTGTTAAAAATGAAAGGCAAAGTACCAGCGGGTCCTCGAAATCGACCTCGCTAGGTGCAATGCGCCAGTTTTCCTTTGGCATTTCGCCGTTTACGGACGCCTCTTTTCCGGGCGCATTGGAATCTGGTTCCCTCGCCAAGGTGGGGGCTTTCCTTGTCGAAGGGTCTTTTTCACTGCGAATAGACTTCATACCGCCAACCATCGTCTCAGTCCGAAAATCCCTTAAATCCACCTAGCGCGCCCAATAACGTCGGAGCCCGCCGGAGCCCATCAAAGGGTTTATGTTTAGACCTCGTAACCCAAATTCTAAAACGCGCCTGTCCTGGGGGCGAGGCCATAAATCTGCTTATGTTTCGAAGGCGCTGATTTTCCCAAAACCCCAAGACCATGGATATACAGGTCCATTGACGTTGAGACGCCACCTAGCGCTAGCTATCAAGTGGAACCCACTTAATGCACTACGGAACAACAGCAATTACCATAAGCGGTCCCAATCATATAGGGATAAAATCGGTGAATGGTTAATCTCACTTTGATTTCCATTGTATGTTTGAATTTCCGGTGAACCTTATAAGCAGATTGAAAATCCTCACCCGAGCGTCGCTCAGAGCGGTGCTTTGATGCTCAAAGCTTTCTTTTCGTGGGGTGAAACGAGGGAGAAACTCCTGTTAAAACACGAAAAATTTACCAAATCATGGTCCTAATAGACATTCTGTCGTATCGACTAAACTTTCTCAAGTCCGGGTAATTGACTTATTCTCGTTAAACTCGGTAGGTTTCATTGACATCCCACTGATTCTTAAGCTAGAAGCCTAAATATGATAGGGTCAGAGTGATTCGGTTTTAGCAACATGTTAATAGCAAGAAAGTGCACGACTATGTTGCGAATCAGATCTTGTCGCCGTTGATTAGGGGGTATTATGCGCTGGGTTAAAAGTAACGCTGTGAGTGGTTTTCGTGCTGCTTTACTTGGATCGGTATTCCTGGCAGTTGCAAGTGCACCGGCAAATGCAACGTCGGTTCTAGAAGCGATCGAGATTGCATTGGCGACCAATCCCGATATTGGTGTCGTCGCGAGTAACCGTGAAGCTGTAGATCAGGAATTGCGTCAAGCACGCGGGCTTTATCTGCCACAGATCGATGTAACTGGCGATATTGGCGTTGGCTTGATAGACGATTCGACCACGCGTGACGCGGGGGACGGAACCCGAACCCAGGAACAAGGCCAGGTTACGCTAACGATTGAACAACGTCTTTTCGATGGTTTCGAGGCGAAGGCGACTGTTGAGCGCGAGCAAGCCCGAGTTCATTCGGCCGCCAACCGTGTGCGGGAGAACTCTGAGGTGCTGGCCTTGGATGTTATCGGCTCATTTATGGAGGTTTTGCGGACGCATGAGCTCGTGCGCTTGGCGGAGCGGAATCTTGAGGTTCACTTGGGGATCCTCGGTTCAATCGAAGCACGGCTTAGCGGTGGTGGCGGAAGCCGGGCCGATGTGTCGCAAACCCAAACGCGTGTTTCCCGTGCGCGGGCAACGCTAACGGCGAACTATAATTTGCTGCGTGATGCGGAAGCAGAATTTACAAGGGTCGTGGGGCAGTTTCCTCATGATTTGGAGGCACCCGAAGTGCCCGAGGACGCCATTCCTGCAGATCTTGATGCCGCTGTTGATTTGGCGATCCGCAATAACCTTACCACCAAGATTTTCGAGGCTGATGTCCGCACGGCCCAGTCTGAGATTGAGTTGGCCGAAGTGCCATTTTGGCCATCGGTCTCTATCCAAGGCACATCCGATTACAACGATGGTCAGTCAGGGACGGATAGATACGAGTATAACAATACCCTGTTGCTCCGCCTTGATTGGAACCTGTTTCGTGGCGGCATTGACCGGGCCGACCGTCAAGAGGCGTTGGCCAGGCTGAATGAAAGTAAGAACCGCCGTCTCCGGGCTCAGCTCGATTCAGAGCGGGAGATGCGGCGGTCGTGGTTCGCGTTGGAGGCTAGCCGCCAATCTGTCATTGATCTGGAATCGGCCGTGGGCTTCGCACTTGAGACGAGAGATGCTTATGTGCAACAGTTCGAGGTGGCGCAGCGTACTCTCCTCGACGTGCTTGATGCGGAAAACGAGCTTTTTGTTTCGGCGAGTGAATTGGTAACCGCCCAAACCAATGAGGTTCTTGCTAACTATCGGATTTTGTCTGTCGGTGGCGAGCTCTTAACTACCTTGGCGATCACACCCCCGACACAGAGTGTTGTGGTGGAGAAATCCTGGTTGGATGGCCTGAAGGACGATTAGGTTTCTGTAAGACCTCTAAATCTGGATCTTCTTCGGAGTTAAAGAAAGGCGCGAACACACTTCGCGCCTTCTTTGGTTTTATGATTTTGGCGCAATGCGGGGTGGTGAAAAATTGAGAGGAGATTCTTTAGACAAGACTTTTGAGTTTCTGACAAACCCTGGCTAATTTTCAAGAGCAGTAGGAAATTACATAAAATTGTGTTAGTTTTCGTCTGGTTTCCTGGTTGTGGTTGTGAGATCCTTAATAGCGCATTAACATTCGGTCAACTCAACGAAGACTGCGTTCTTATAATGGCACTGTGAACTATGGCGACACCGGACGAAGATGATTTGATGATTGGCGCGGGTTTGGGCTCGCTCTTTTCCCAGGTTGCGAACTCCAGCGAGGATGTAAACCTGGCCGGGGCGCCGGGGAGCGACGACGACGCTTTGGTGTTGGAGCTTGCCGATCTTCTGCCCGATGATGCGGGTGAGGTCGTGCTTATGGCTAGTGAGGACGTCGCGGTTAATCTTCAATCCAATGAGCCCATTACCGGCAGTGGTGTTTCCGAGGCACATGTCACGGCGTCGGGCGTGGATGTCACAGGTCACCACTTTTATAGCTTCGAGGGCGGTGTTACGATCTATAGTCCGCATGATCTGCTCGTGGTGACAGAGACCGAAAGCTTCTGATAAAGCACTGCTTGGCCTTTGAACCCTCTATCTCAATGAGAAATCTTTAAAAGTCTGGGTAATTTCTTCGCCGTGAAGTCAACGGGCGGGCTTGGCCGTCACCATCGCTTTGCCTTGGGTCACGGATAGCCACATCAAGGCGTAGAACTCCTCGCGTTCTCGGGAATGGAGTGCGACGAAGGAAGCTTGTGCGGCGTTGACACGGCCGGGCGCTACGTAAAGCACACGGGCATCCACAGAGTTAAATTTTCCTGACAACAAGTGCTGCCACACTTCATTCAGCGGTTCGCGTGTGCGCACCTGAATGAGCGAGGTTAGATTTACGCCCGTGAGTGAGACGTCCGTGGGTCCCAACCATTCCAGAAAACTAGCGTTTGTGCCTATGATGGAGCGATAACGCGAAAGTATGAGCCCCGGCGCGGGCGCGGCGCGCAGGACGTCCATTAAATTTCCTTGCTCGGCGACAAGGCTATATTCGGCAAGACGTTCTTCGTTGCGGAGCATGCAGTGGCTCCGCAAGAAGGAGGAAAAGTTCCCCCCCTGGCTGCGCTCATAGAGCTGAAAGATATAGCGACCCAAGCGGATCCCGGCCCGGTCAGCCAATACGTCAAGCGCACGCCAAAACACAGGCTCCAAGCGAACTGAAAAGCGGCGATTGCGGTATTGGACAATGCGCGGTTTGGGGGCCTCCGCCTCTCTATTTTGCAAAACGTCTTGAGTCACAGCCGGTTTCTCTGGTTTTCCACTAGCCAGGCAGCCTCATACAGTATTATGAAGAAATGGCAAATTTGTTGTAAAATTAGCCTTGAGATGTACGCACTCCAATTAGCGAGGTGGCAGGGAGTCGCTCGTCGCTCTCCACCACTTTGGGCCGAGCGAAGCTAAAATGCAAATGCCGCTGCCAGGAGGCAGGCTTAACTGCGAGCGTCAATTTGTGGTGGCTTTCTTTTGTCTATTCGTGCCATTTCGTGGTGCTATGGGATGACGGCCATGGGCAATATGAGTGAATAGAATTTTGCGATTTAGAGGGTGAAGCACTGAGGAGGGTTTCATGGGCAGTCCGTTATTTATGGAGGAAATCGCTCAAAATGGAGTTGCGCGCATTACCTTAACGCGTCCCGACCTCCATAATGCCTTCAATGACGTCTTGATTTCCGAACTCACGATGTTGCTGCATGGGCTTGAATCCGATGAGAGGGTTCGAATCGTTGCGCTTGCGGCGCAGGGAAAGAGCTTTTCTGCCGGTGCCGACTTGAACTGGATGAAGTCGATGGCGGATTACTCTCACGCGAGAAACCTTGAAGATTCCAATGCGCTTGCGGAGCTTTTGTGGACGCTTGATCGCATGTCGAAGCCGACTGTGGCGCTGGTGCAGGGGCCAGCTTACGGTGGTGGCGTCGGGTTGATTGCGTGTTGTGATATTGCGATAGCTGCCGAAGAAGCACTCTTCTGCCTGTCCGAGGTGCGACTAGGTCTCATTCCGGCGGCGATTTCGCCCTATATCGTTGCCAAGGTCGGTATATCTGCGGCGCGCCGCTATGCGCTTTCGGGCGAGCGTTTCTCGGCCTGGGAAGCACATCGAATCGGCCTTGTGCACGAGGTGACGAACGCCAGCGCGTTGGAGACGGTCGCGCGCGAGCTGTTTGATTCGCTGCTCGCCGGTGGGCCAGAAGCCATGGTGGCGGCCAAGGACCTCCTTTTCGAGGTCGAGGGGAAAGTGATCGACCAAGAATTGAGAGAAGAAACCGCGCGTCGTATCGCACGGATTCGCGTAACTAGGGAAGGACAGGAAGGTGTGAAGGCTTTTCTTGAAAAGCGGCGCCCCTCTTGGGTTCCGAAATAGCGCGTTGACCGGGTGGATGAGGCGATGCAAAAACCTTTCCTCAAACCTCGCTGAAATAGACCCTTCGTTATAGCGATGAAGGAATGGGGAGGCGTTCGGATACCTGAGAGAGGTGCTAAATGACAATACCCAAGCAGGTAAAGCTAGTTGAAGTCGGCCCTCGTGACGGGCTGCAAAATGAGGCTGAGGCTGTTCCAGCGGCGATAAAAGTGGAGCTCATCCACCGTCTTGTTGGTGCTGGGATCAAAAATGTTGAGGCAGGGGCCTTCGTTTCACCGAAGTGGGTGCCTCAGATGGCCGATTCGGCTGACGTCCTGGCCGCGCTCGATTTAGGAGATACGGATACATCCTATCCCGTCTTGGTTCCTAATCTAAAGG
>CAXMNO010000075.1:0-7190 GCA_964194655.1 uncultured Acidimicrobiia bacterium | reverse complement strand
TGGCACAGGCGCTGGCATTGATGGGCTCGCCGCGGTCGAGATATTTCGGCCCAGTCGTCTCCAACTAACGGACCTTCATCCTGATGTTACTGACTGTGCGTTGGGCAACTTGCGGCGCAATTTGCGACCAGGACTCAACCTTGATGTCTCGGCCGGGGCTGGGGACTTGGCGGAACCTTTAGCGCGAGCTGGCGTGAGCTTTGATCTGATTTATGAAAACCTCCCCAACATCCCTCTACCAGACGGTCTGGGCATCGACCTCGGACGGACAAGTTCCAGCTTCCACGAACGACGCCATGGGGTGCCGAGCGAAGTTGAAAGCAACTTGCTCTCACTCCACTACCAATTCCTGCGCGATGTTGAACCTTATTTGACGCGATATGGCGCTGTGCTTTCATCGATCGGTGCACGCCGGCCGCTCGCAGCGATTACTAAAATGGCTGAAGCAGCGGGCTTTCGCACAAGGCCGCTGATTTTCACATGGAAAATACAATCCGAACTCGATGAGGTCGTTCCAGGTTACGCACGCCAGGAGGAACGCACGGGGTATTCCTTCAACTTCTACCCAGTTGATGTTCTGGAAGAAGTGTTTGCGAACTTCACGCCGACCGAGGCAGCTGCGCGTGCCGAGAATATCGAGGACGTCCTTCGCCCCTTCGCCATCAGTTCTCTTGAAGCGCAAGGCTACGATGGTGCCGTTCCTCTCGGGCACAGCGTTGTGGTTCTCGAATCACGCTTTAGCTAGCACTTTCAGAAGTTTTCGCCCGCCCTTGGTAAGTCCAGCAGAAGTTAAGGTGTACTTCAGGGATCAATAATTGATAGGTGCAGTGTGAATTCAGCAAATATCATAGGGCATATCGCAGCCATTTGGGCGCTTGCAGTTATAACGCCTGGCCCAAATCTACTGGTAACGGTGAAGATGTGCACGCAAGTCGGCCAGTCTCGTGCGGTGATAGCTGTTCTTGGAATTGTATGTGCAACAGCACTTTGGGGGATCGCTGGTTTTTTCGGGATCGCTGCATTTATTGCGGCGAGTCCCGAGACCTATTTTGCAATAAAGTTGATTGGTGGGGCCTACCTTCTTTATTTAGGTGCGCGAATGCTCTGGACCGGTTTCGTCACCCAAGCGAGCACAACAGGAGAGACGGGCGTCAGTTTCTTCGAGGCCTCACCCTGGCAAGTGGGTTTTCTGACAAATCTATCGAATCCTAAAACCGCACTTTTCGTTGCCAGCCTCTTTGCTGCCACCATGCCACCCTCGCCGCCGGTGTGGCTTGGACTGACAGCAGTCCTGGTCATGGCCGGCGTATCTCTGGTTTGGTATTTGAGTGTCGCTTGTATGGTGGGGCTTTGGAGCAAATCGCGCTGGGCCAGTAACCTCCGCAAAACCTTTACCGCCATGGCCGGTGGCATCTTTGTCTTGCTTGGAATAAACCTCCTGCTAACGGAGTGACAAAAATTGAATAAAATCCAATCTACTCAAGCGCCCAGAGCGCGTCGCGCCCTTTCCGCATTGGATCGCAATGGTCGCAAATGCCGTCATGTCGTTCAGATCAATGGGCATCGAACAAGCATCAATCTTGAAGAAGTTTACTGGATTGCCTTAAGGCGCATTTCGCAAGACGAGGGCTTATCGCGATCTGAATTGGTTGCTTTGATTCAAAAGAACAAGCATCCCACATCCTCGTTGACGGCGGCAGTGCGGCTTTACGTTCTCAACTATATTGGGCAGTCTGCTATCATCTCGAACTAACGATAACTTCCAGATCTTGCGATAGGATGATCATCTCGCAGTGGCAACGAATACAAAATCGCTGCCTTCTGCTCGGTAATTTCCGTCAATTAGCGGTCTGGACCCTCGAATGTCCTTAGTCTTCCGATAGAACCCCGATCGCGCGAACCGTATCCAGCATTCTTTTTCTCAATGCCGGGTCTTTCACTTTGTAGTAAGCGCGAACCAGCTCCAGTGTCTCACGTCTTGTCACACGAGGCTCATCTTGCTCAATCTCTCCCGCGAAATTGACATCATCATTCTTCAGCATTTTGGCGGGTGAGTGCTTCTTTACCTGGTCTGACATTTCGTCGAAAAAGTAGCTAACCGGAACATCCAGGATGTTTGAAAGATCGAAAAGCCTGCTGGAGCCAACCCGGTTGGCCCCTTTCTCGTATTTTTGGACTTGTTGAAAAGTAACGCCCAGTGCCGCAGCTAACTGTTGCTGTGTGACGCCAAGCAAGGTTCTCCTCAATCGCACGCGCGACCCAACGTGTTGATCGACTGGATTGTTGGCCATGTGTTGCCCTTCCCTAAAGCGTAATGCCCGGTTTTAGGCGTGCCCCGAATGAGGATGCCCAGTTTCTCACGCCTTATAGCCGCAAATCTCCAAGTGGGTTGCAGCCCCCGAAAAGGATCGCTGCCCTCGGTCAACGGATTTACCCGTTTTTGTCGTGGAGCCCGAAATATTAGTAGCAAGGTTTATAGGAGAAAATCAATTAATAAAATGCCCGCAAACGTATATTTGAGAGTTTCTACTATATAAGGACTGCGAAACCTGCAAAAATGTTGCTCCAAATTAGGGCCGAAACGCACTGGTACGTGAAAGAGTTGCCGTGCGTTATGTCGTTGTTTTCAAATTCCGAAAGTTTAGGGAACCCAGAACCACATAATCATAGGAACGCCTATGAGGAGAATTACACCGTCAAGCGGGAGCCCGACACGCCAATAGTCGCTGAACTTATACCCGCCAGGGGCCATGACCAACGTATTGGATTGGTGTCCAATTGGGGTCAGATAAGGTGATGCCGCACCGACAGCGACGGCCATAAGAAAGGGATCGGCGGGCATACCGAGGCCTTCGGCGATCGCCGCACCGATTGGTGCCATGAGAACTGCGGTGGGAGAATTATGCACAAGATCGGAGAGAAGCATCGATATTATGATCAAAAGTGCCAGCAAAGCCCACAGTGGCAAACCCTGAGAGACTGCCAAAATTCCACCAGCAATAAGCTCCGTGCCACCGCTACTCTGCAGTGCCGCGCCGAGAGGTAAAAGTGCGCCGAGCAGGACAATAATCGACCACTCTATCGAATCATAGGCTTCGCGCAGGGTCAGACATCCGGTTAAGATAAGGCCGGCGACCGCTGATACGAATGCGATGGGGACGGGTAAAAGCCCCAAAGCTGCGCTCGCGATGGCAAAAAGGAAAATCGACGGGGCGAGGAAGATATTACGTCTACGTCCGGTTATATAAAGCTCGCGTTGGGCGAGCGGCAAACACCCAAGAGCAGGAAAGACATCGTTGAGTTTCTTTTGGTCGCCTTGCAACAGCAAAACATCGCCGCGCCGGAAACGGGCATTGCCGAGGCGCATCATCGGTTCCCTGTCTTCGCGGGCAAGCGCCAAGAGATTGACACCGTAGCGCTCGTGCATCTTCAGGCCACGCATCGATTGGCCTTCGATTGGGGCGCCGGGCATGACGATCACCTCTGCCAGCACGACATCGTCGTCATGTAGCTCGGTGGCACTAAAGCCGCTTTCGGAAATGGCCTCTAAATGTTCATCCGCAAAGAGCGTTTCCAGGGGCTTGGGATCGCCTTCAAGGATTAATGTATCCCCGGCCTCGATCCGAAAGCCGCCTGAGGGAGCCAGGAATTGCCGCGCTTCACGGATAATGGCGACGATCGTAACCTCGTTCTGGCACAAAATCTCCAAGTCGCGGACTTGCGCTTTCACCAAATCCGACTTTTCCGGCACACGCGATTCAAAAAGGTAGGCTTCGATATGAAAGCGCGCACCCTCGGCATGAATGGCACTCCCAGCGCGCGATGCAGGCAGCAGCCGCCAGCCGACGAAAGCAAGGTACGCCAAACCTGCGAGTGCTATCGGAAGGCCCACCGGCGTAAAGTCGAACATCGAAAATGGCTCGCCGGTAACTTCCTCGCGAAATGCCGCAATTATAATGTTGGGCGGGGTGCCGATCAGCGTAATCAGTCCGCCCAAGAGGGTGGCAAAGGACAGCGGCATCAAGACTTTAGAGGGTGGGCGATGGGCATCCAGGGCTTGACGCAAAGCGACCGGCAGCATGAGGGCAAGCGCGCCGATATTATTCATGAAGCCTGAAAAGGCCATGGCCAGGCCGCCCGTCACACCGATTTGGGCGGGCATCTCGCGGCTGACTGGGGAAAGGAATCGCACTAGCCAGTTGACCAATCCTGAGACTTGTAATGAGCGCGAGATGATCAAGACGGCGGCAACGGTAATCACCGCGGGATGGCCGAAGCCTTCAAAAGCGTGGGCTGCGGGGATAACGCCTAGAAAAACACCAGCGAGCATGGCGAACACAGCCACCAAGTCGTAACGCCACCTTCCCCAGATAAAAAGCCCCATGGTTACGACGAGAATCGCGAGGATCGTGCCTTGCTCATAGGTCATTATTTTTCGCCCGCTCCAAGCCCTAGATTTCCCGCACTTACACCAACGATGGCGGGTTTCGTGTTTTATTATAGCTTACAATCTAAATTTCCATTCTCACAGCCTTCGCATAACCCGGCAATGACCCCGGGGAAAGAGAGAAAATGCCAGGCGCAGGCGTGTACGCTAGGCCGATTAACTGCATTACACTTAAATGCATTTTCGATGTGATTGGTATTTCAGCATCCGCGTTCGGAATGAGTCGCACTCAGTGGCAAAGACTCGCCGTAACCCAGGACCTACCATAGCCCGGGACTTGCCATTGCGGGGGCTTTGCGAGAGAGTGGCGAGGGTAATCTTTCGTTTCAATACATTGGAAGGACATTCTCTCCATGTCTCTCCTTCGCCATTTTTTTGGCCAAGCCTTGCGACGCGCCGCGCAGAACCCTGAATTACGGGCGAAAGCCGGTGATTTTTGTCGCGAAGAAGTCTCGCCGCGCCTTGCCGCAGCTCGTGATGAACTGCACGAATTAGCAAAGGAAGCCGATCCCAGAAAAAATACGGGCCAGTTTTTGCGCGCGTTGGGACGGCGGGTCGCATCGATCAACCGCGATGATGATCGCTAAAGTTCTCGCAATTTATCTGCCCAGGTGATTGGTTGCGTCGCCCGCGTGGATAAGACCTGAGGTGAACTTTTATAGCTAAAACCTTCGCGCTTTTGGTCCCATTGTTAAGCCTTTCATGCTATAATAATAGATTGGGGTTCCAGCAGCCCCGGAGCAAGATCTGTTGTTTTTTAGGCCCGATGGCTGGGCGCGGGAGTAAGAATTATCGCTAACAGTTTTACAGTCGATGAGCGCGAGAGGTTTCACAACCTTCTAAAGCTCGCAGCAGAAAGCCCTTTTGCCGGTGAGAGGGCTAATGCGCTTGCTGCGGCAGAACGTATGGCGAAAAAGGTTGGCCTTTCTTTAGAGGAAGCCGCGACCCAACCCAGCGAAGCGCGCCGGCAAGATAGCACTGGAAACCCCTGGCAAGCCCAAGAACGCGAGGCAACCCAGCGTTTTACCCAAGCTGTCCATTTAATGGATCACTACCTGCGAACGGATAAGGCACGGCGTGAGGCGGCGCTCAGAGTTGCCCAGGGCCGCGGTCTTGATAGTGCGGAGCGTGCAGCGGCAAGACGCAACCAAGATCGCCCCATAAGTCGCCGGCGCATGGCCCCTAACAACCACGCAGCGGTGCTTTTGCGTGAAACATCGTTCTCTTTCAGGGAAATCTCAGATATTACAGGCCTCAACGTCTATGATGTCGTCGGTATGAAACTTAAAATGCGTGCTGCTTAATTCCTGCTAGGAATCGTAGCCAAAAGCCTCGACAAAGGGTGCAAGGATAGGGAGGACCGGTCGAAGAGCCTCTTCATAGTGACGCCAACGGCCCCGCGCACTCGAATAGAGGGGTTGGACGACTTGATGATAGCTGGGCGTTACGATGTAACGTTCACCGGCGTTTTCCCGATAGCTGAGAACCTTTTCTTCCCAGGGTAATCCGAGTGCTTCAATGAGCGCTCTTGCCTGACTTTCGAAATCGGTGATCAAATCCTCATAGCGCAGCTTCTGGCATAAAAGCGGAAGGTGTTCCTCGCTTTTTTGCCAGAGGGTCATGACAGCCCGGTAAAGTTTTGCCGTGGATTTGAGATCTGCAAAGCCGGCCAAGCCAGGCCCTAGCCGGAAAAGATTGGTATAGCAGCTCCAACACACATCGCGGGGATCGCGCAGTGCCAGAATGACCCTCGCATTTGGGAAAAGCGCTGCGATCAGCCACAAATTCAGGATATTAAGCGGAAGCTTATCAACGATTGTGAGGCCTTGCCCCGCTTTGGAAAGGTGGCGCGTGCATTCCTCAAAGTAGCGTTCGCGCAAATTTTGCTTTTCAGATTCGCTTAAAGAGAGCGATTTGGCGACGCGTTCGCTCTCCACACCCCCCAACCCATGAGAAATGCGGTCGAGGACGGTTTTCTCCTCCATCACTGTCAGCTGGGAGTGAGCGTTTAAGATCTGATCCAGCAAAGTCGTCCCAGAGCGTGGAAAGCCGACCAGAAATATTGGGCTATCCTCCCCGCGCGAGCCGGTTTCTTCGCTTATTGGCGGCATCGAAGCCACAGCCTTGGAGAGAGATTGCACACGTTCGATAAAGCGTTCGGATTCCTGTTGCCAACTGGGAAAGGCGGCACAATTGGTTTCGTTCGCCGCACGGTAAAGGGAAAGCGCCTTGTCATACTCACCTGCCTTTTCGTGCAGAATGGCGAGATCGCTTTTGGCGCGCGCTAAAACGGCATTGTTAGCGTCTGATTGGCCCTGTTCGAACTGCTGGATTAAGGCCTCATAGCGCTTGGCCGCAGCTTCTTCATTGCCTTGGCGCTTTAGAATTTTTGCCAAAACCAGGTGGGCCTCGCTGCTGGCTGGGTAGAGTTCAAGCGCAGACCCAGCTGCTGCTTTCGCTTCTTCCAGACGGTGCGCGCGCTCAAGAAGGCTTGCAATGGCAGCCCGACAGACGGGATTAGGATGAATTTCATCAGCGCGCCTGAAGTGATGAAGGGCTTCTTCGACCCTGCCAAGGTCGCGGAACGCGGTCGCGACACCGTGATGGGCCGAAGGATCGTTTTCGTTCAAGGAAAGCGCCTTTAGGTGGCGTTCGAGGGCCTCCTCTAGCTGGCCTTCACCTTGGGCCAGGCGGGCCAGACTTTGATGAGCTGGAGCGAATTCCGGTTGTGCCTTAGCAGCAG
>CAXMNO010000074.1:0-2077 GCA_964194655.1 uncultured Acidimicrobiia bacterium | reverse complement strand
GTTCAATAGCACGGGCGAGCTGAAAGTCATAAAAATTAGCCTTTTTCCCTCGATCACGAGGCGCTAACGTGCCGGGCCTTGGTTGGTTGGGCAGCTAAGGGCTGCAAGGACCTAAGAATGACCACACGTTTCAACCCCATTGTTTTAATACCCGCACGCATGGCCTCAACCCGTTTGCCGGGGAAACCTTTGGCCGATATCCAAGGGAGCCCGATGATTGTGCACTGCGTCCGCCGTGCCGAGGAAGCAGGGGTCGGACGCGTGGTTGTTGCCTGTGCCGAGAGAGAAATTGCCGCGGCCGTGGAAGCGGCAGGCGGAGAAGCCGTCTTAACGCGCCCGGATCATCCCTCAGGCTCTGATCGTATTTACGAAGCCCTGGCCAAGCTTGACCCAGAAAATAAGCATGACATCGTCATCAATGTGCAAGGCGATTTGCCGACCTTGGATTCACAAACGATCCGCGCGACGCTGGAAGGGTTATCGGAGCCGAGTGTTGATATTGCCACACCAGTTGTAGAGATCGTTGAACCTGAAGAGCGACGTGACCCGAGTGTCGTCAAGGCCGCTGTCAGCTTTCACCCAGGTGAGCGTCAGGCCCGCGTGCTCTACTTCTCTCGCGCAGCTGTGCCTTGGACGGGAAGCGACGATGACTTACCGCTTTATCATCACGTCGGTCTTTATGCTTACCGCCGTGCGGCATTGGAACGCTTTGTCAAATTGCCACCCGCGGCTATTGAAATGCGCGAAAAACTGGAGCAGCTAAGGGCCATTGCCGATGGCATGCGCATTGATGCGGTCCTCGTTGACACTGTTCCGCTTGGTGTCGATACTCCCGTCCTTCTTGAACGTGCGCGCGCCTTTCTGGCCCCGTGACCCTATTTTGATTGAGGGCTCTCGAGCGCGCTCGATAAGTTGAAATTTATAGTAACGAAGAAAGAATAGAAATTTCATGGCCGATACACCAAGTCCAGATAAGCTAGTCGCCTTTCAAGGCGTGCCAGGCGCCTATTCCGATATGGCCTGCCGGGATGTCTTTCCTGATTTAAAGTCTCTTCCTTGCCCTTCTTTTGAAGATACCTTCGCCGCAGTGAGAGACGGTAAAGCGCGCCTTGCCATGATCCCAATCGATAACTCGATCGCCGGCCGGGTTGCGGATATTCATCACTTGATCCCAGATTCCGGTCTCCACATTATTGGGGAGCACTTTCACCGCGTGGACCACCAGCTGCTTGCACCAAAAGGAGCAAGCATGGAGACGGTCACGAAAGTCCACAGCCATGTGCATGCGATTTCTCAGTGCCGCAAGTATCTACGCGGCAAGGGTCTCGAGCCCGTTGTGGCGGCTGATACCGCAGGGGCTGCCAAGGATATCGCTGAATGGAACGACCCTAGCCAAGCAGCTCTCGCTTCGGCCCTCGCGGGGGAAATCTATGGCTTGGTTGCGCTTGAAGATGACGTCCAAGATCAGGAACACAACGTCACGCGCTTTTTGATTATGTCACGTGACCCTGTGAATCCAGAAATCTCCAACGGTCCTGTCATTACCTCATTTGTTTTCAGGGTGCGCTCAGTTCCAGCGGCGCTTTATAAGGCGCTCGGCGGTTTTGCGACAAATGGCGTCAATATCACCAAGCTGGAAAGCTATATCTTGGATGAGAGTTTTGCTGTTGCCCAATTCTACGCGGATATCGACGGTCATACGGAGAACAAGTCCGTTCAGTTCGCTTTAGAGGAACTGAGCTTCTTCTCGCGTGAAGTTAGGATTCTAGGCGTTTATCCAGCCGACCCTTACCGTTTGAGTGCCGAGTAACGAACGTTAGTCGAGGGCGATCCAGTCCTCGATCAATCGTCTTGCGATGGAATCGTGACTGGGGAGGCCGAAATCCTCGTTTTCCGGCGAGTTTCTCAGCTCTTCACGGGTGAACCAGCGTGCGGATTCGAGCTCGTGATCATCGGGTGTTAGCGGTGCGAAATCTGCCTCTGCCCAAAACCCTAGCATGATAGAACTGGGAAAAGGCCAAGGCTGGGAAGAGTGGTAGTGCACCCCGGCTGGGTCGATCTTAAGGGAAACTTCTTC
>CAXMNO010000073.1:0-2056 GCA_964194655.1 uncultured Acidimicrobiia bacterium | reverse complement strand
CCGCTCCAACCTAATCACCTTGGCGCCGGGAAAGTCCTTTTCAAAGCGAAGAATGTTGCCAACCTCGGCACCCCGCCAACCGTAGATCGACTGGTCATCGTCACCCACACAGCAGATGTTGTGGTGGCCTTGGGCCAAAAGCCGCAACCAAAGGTACTGTGCGACATTGGTATCTTGATATTCGTCCACGAGGATATAGCGGAACCGGCGGTGATAGTCGGCAAGAACGTCACTATGTCCTTGAAACAAGGTCAAGTTGTGCAGCAGAAGATCGCCGAAATCGCAGGCGTTTAGTGTCTTCAAACGGTCCTGGTAGGCTTTGTAGAGCTCCAATAGACGACCGTTGGCAAGCTCACCAACTTCGGAAGCTGAGACCTGATCCGGCAAAAGGCCGCGGTCCTTCCAACGCTGAATAACCGCCATAAGGCTGCGTGTGGGCCACTTTTTGTCATCGACGCCCGCTGCCTGGATGAGCTGCTTTAAGAGCCGAAGCTGATCGTCGGGATCAAGGATCGTAAAATCGCGCTTTAGACCAACCTTCTCCGCATGGTCGCGGAGGATACGTGCGGCAATCGCGTGAAAAGTCCCGAGCCACCAACCCTCGACCGAGGGACGTTCAAGGAGGGCTGCCACCCGGTCCTTCATTTCCTTAGCCGCCTTGTTGGTGAAGGTCACAGCCAAGATTTGCCCAGGCGACATTGCCCGCCCGGTCATCAGCAGATGGCCAAGGCGTGTCGTGAGCGCACGGGTCTTCCCAGTCCCCGCCCCTGCCAGGAGGAGGACGGGGCCGTCCAGTGTCTCCACCGCCTCGCGCTGGGACTCGTTTAACGCTGCGAGGTAGGGATAACGTTCGTCTTCGAAATCTAATAAAGTCGGCTCGCTCATGGCGTCTTTATAGTGCGCTTGCCACCTGTTTGTCTCCACGTCTTTATCGATAATTCCCAATTTCCCAGCAATACTTGACAAAGGCCTGGGCGCTCGCTCTATGAACCCGACAAAAACATGACGTCCAAAGAAGGAGGCCCCGCATGGCACGGCAGACGCAACGGCTGACACTTGCGCAAACCAGTCCAGGGACAGAGCGCTCAATCCTCGTCCACCGCTATGGCAACCGCAATGCCGAGAAGAAGGCCTACATCCAGGCGGCAATCCACACGGATGAAATTCCGGCCCTTTTGGTGGCCCACCATCTGGTGCGCCTGTTGGACGAATTGGACGCTGAAGGCCGGATCATCGGTGAAATCATGGTGGTGCCCTATGCCAATCCCATCGGCCTCGATCAATTCGTGAACGGCCGTCACAATGGGCGCAACGAACTGGCAGGCGGCGGCAACTTCAACCGCAGTTGGCCGGACTTATCCAAGGGCTTAGCCGAGGACTTAAAGGGTAAGCTCGGCGGTGACGAGGCTGCAAACATCGCGGCCATTCGTGAAACCCTTAAGGGCGCCGTCGCTAAGATGCCGGTCGAAAGCGAACTTGCTTCTCTGCGCAAAACCCTGGCAAGCATGGCTATAGAGGCCGAGGTCGTACTCGACCTGCACTGCGATGACGATGCCTTGATGCACCTCTATATGCTGGAAACGCACAGCGCCGAAGCTGAAATCTGGGGCCGTGAACTCGCTAGCACCGCCACGCTGTTATCTGATGACTCAGGCGGCGGCCCTTTCGATGAGACCTTCTCATCCCCCTGGCTTCAGCTTTCGAAAGCCTTTCCGGATCTGCCAATCCCCGCGCACTGCCGGGCGGCAACGGTGGAGCTGCGCGGCTATGGCGACGTATTTGATGAAATAAATAAAATCGATGCAGAGGCGCTTTGCCGTATCCTCCAGCATCAAGGCTTCATCGAAGGCGACCCGATCGAGGCACCAGCACCTCTTTGCGAGCCGACCCCGCTTAGTGCTTGTGAAGTGGTCGAGGCGCCGGGACCGGGCGTTCTCTCTTACTGTGCCAAGCCTGGTGACCAGGTGCAAAAGGGCGATGTTATCGCCTGGCTGGTCGACCCCGCCGCATCAAACCCGGAAGATGGCCGCCAAGCTATCCACGCGGGAACGGGCGG
>CAXMNO010000072.1:0-6210 GCA_964194655.1 uncultured Acidimicrobiia bacterium | reverse complement strand
GAATTGTCTTCTCCTGCACTACGCGGATGTTAAGGGCGCTTACTCATCAATGTGTCGAAGTTCATGGCGCGCAACGGCGACGACGTGAAGATGGTTTTGACCCATTGCAACAGCTTGTCTGAAAAAGGATTGCGCATCTTCGATACGACCTTCGAGGAGGGCTTTTTGTCCAAGGAAAAATAAGGCGGAGGTCGTAATCTCCAGATCCTCCCGCTCACCATAGCTTGGAATTAAGCGTAAGAGCTCTTCAGCGCTAACTATCCCATTGAAAAGGCCGTAAACCAACCCTGGCCAGCCGACGGGGTCGACATCTAGGGGCATTTCGAGTTTGGAGGCTTGGCCAGCCCTCAGGCTAGAAATATGACGCCACACAGGCACCATCGGATCGTCGCGGCCTGCCCTTGAGGTGTTGTCGAGAGCGCCCAAGGTTTCTTCGAATTCATGCAGCGAGAAGTGAACGAGGGCACGGTTAAGCCAAGCGGTACCGCTTGGGTTCGGGTGATCTTCGCTAGAGGCGCGGAGGTTGGCCACGACGGCGTCGATGTTGTTCCGCTCCAGCTCCACCCAAGCTGCGATCATGTGAGCACCGCTATTGTCCGGCTCGATTGCTAGGGCCTCGCTTAATGACCGGGAAGCCTCGTCATAGTTGTCGCCCAGATAGGCGATGGTTCCCTTCATAACCCAGGCGCCTGCCGACCTTGGCTTTTGCTCAAGGGCGGCCGCGAGATCTAACGCCGCCTTTTCATTTTCGCCTATCATTGCATGCACCATGGCGCGGGTGGCGAATGCGTCTGGAAAATAGGGCCGGTGTTTTATGGCTTGATCAAGATCTTCGATAACGCGCTTATAGAGTTGGAGTTGTGGACGGCGGGTGTGCAGTTCTAAACGTGTGACGGCACGGTGAAGATAAACTTCTGCGAAGCTAGGCGATGTATTCAACGCGCTAGAGAAGTTTCGAAGTGCGTCTTCGTGGCGTTCGCGTGCTAGCAGGATCAGCCCTGAAATATCAAGTGCGACGGAGTCATTTGGGTTCAGATTAAGGGCCTCAAGCACGGTTTGGAGTCCCTCTTCACCTCGTCCTGCGCGCAGGAGTGCGTGGCCTTTGAGAGCGTGTGCTGAACTAAATCGCGGGTTTAGCTCAAGCGCACCGTCCAGATCGCGCAAGCTATCTTCAAAAAGGTCTGCTCGAAAATTGGTCATTGCGCGCCAAAATAGGGAATTGGCCGTCGCACCGACGAGCTCTATATGGCGGTCTATATCCGATCTAGCCTCCGAAAAGCGACCGAGAGCCGTATAGCTGCGCGCCCGACTTAGGAGAGCATTTGGATGGTCCGGTTTTAGTTCGATGGTCCGGCTCAGAGCGGCTATTGCGTCTTCGAAATATGCAAAGCGCAGATAGCTGGCCCCTAGATTGGCTTGTGCGCTGGGATTGTCAGGTAAGGCCTTAGCTACAGTGCTAAAGTCGGCAATGGCCTCTTCACCACGGTTGAGCCGCAAATAAAGATCAGCGCGGCGGATCAACAGCTGATAATTTTTGGGCTCGATTGCCAATGCCTTGCTCAACTGGTCCGCGGCTAGTTCGTTTTCCGCAAGTTTCAGAAAAATTTCAGCTTGGAGCACGAACGAAGGGAGGTAGCCAGGTTCGAGCATGCGCGCAGCCGCAAGATCTTCAGCTGCAGCCGTATAGTGGCCAAGCGCTAGCAGTGCGCGGGCTCGCTCGGTTAAAACGGCAACGCGTTGGCCATCTGAGAGTGAGGCGCTTTCAAGGGCAGCCCTGCAGTGGTCAAGGGCCAACTCTAAGGCCAGTTGGCGGCTCGAGTTCGCTCCATTGCGGCAGCGTTCGGCATCCTCTACAGCATCTGCCAAAGCAGGTGCGGAATGTGCCGTGTAGATTGCAAAAAATACGCCGATGGTGAGAGCTGTAAACCGAAGCTTTGACATTGCGCAAATGTGGATGCAGCGCCGGGTGGGTGCAAGCCTCATTCTCCCTTTGCGCGGTATATCAGCCAATAGGTGGCAGCGATAAGGAAACCACCTCCGATAATGTTGTCGAGCGTGACGGGGATCTGGATTTTCTTACGAGGCGCTTCCGACAGCCCGTTCGAGAAAAGCGAGTTCTTCGTCCAGCTTGTCTGGGACCTCAAATGATCCCTTTTTGACTTCAGCCGATAGTGTAGCCTCGGGCTTTGGATCGCGGGAAGGCGACGCGCTGGGAGCATGAATTTCCTCCCCAAGGACATCATTGATCGTCGCCAATAGGGAATCGATCTCAATAGGCTTTGCGACAATCGCGTCCATGCCAGCATTTAGATAGGCTTCCAGATTATCGATCATGGCATCGGCGGTGACGGCGATAATGGGGGTTTGGGTTTCCGCCATTTCAGCCTGGCGGATCCATTTGGTTGCTTCAGGCCCGCTGACCTCTGGCATGCGAATACCGGTATCCACGGCCCTGTACACCGACTCTAAAAAACCGTCACGGCGTCTGGATGGATCGCCGCGCGAATATTCCCAACATCTGCAAGTGCTTCCTCAACCGGTATTCCGAATAGCCCCATGAGATTGCTCCAGCCGCCATCTAATATTGGCTCAATCGACGCCGTCGATAATGCAAAGGTTTCGATCGGCGCTCTTTAGCGCATAGGAAAGGGCCTCTTGATAAGCTGCTGAGTGATAGCAGGCCTCAGCCGCCTCCACGTTTGGGAATTCCACAACGACGTTACGGGGATAATCGCGACCTTCAAGGTTCACGTAGTTGCCCCCGCGCGCGAGAAAACGACCGCCGTGCGCTTCAATAGCTGGGCCCGCCCGTTTCGCGTACTCACCATAAACTTCAGGGTCGGTAACCTCGACCCGCCCTACCCAGTAAGCCGTCATTTTTCGAAAACTCCCTAATAGATAAACGATGGTTCGCTGGAGCCTAGCAGCCCCAGACCCGAAGGTCATGCCTTCAAGAGACGATTGCTTACGGATTTCTCGCCCTCACCACGACTTCTCGTTTCAAGCCGCCTTCGGGCGGCTTTTTTTATGTGCCAAATAAAGGAGACCTCAATGGCTTTTATCGACGTATCGGCAACTGAGATTTCCTTTGTTGAGGAAGTGGCACCAGGTGTCACGCCTGCATCACCTCCCTTCCAGCGCATGCGCTTTACCGAAGAAAGCATTGCCCTCGAGCAACACGGCGTTGCCTCTAACGAGGTTCGCGCGGATGGCGAAATTTCGGATCTGATCAGCACAGGCGAAAGCGCGCGAGGCGATCTTTCGTTTGAGTTATCGGTGGGGCCGGAGTTCGATGCCCTTTTTGAACATGCGTTGCGAGGTTCTTTTGAAGCAGGCGAGCTTAGAGCTGGCATAGAACGAAAATCAATGACGTTCGAAAAGCGATTTAGAATTGGCGCGGTCAGCCGCTTCTTTCGTTACAGCGGCTGCGGCGTTGATAAGCTTTCTCTGACCGTTCAAGCTGGGCGCGTTGTAACCGGCGCTGTTTCCTTCCTCGGGCATGATGAAATGCTCGATACCGACATTATTGCAGGTGCTGGCTATAGCAAGGTGAACGACAATCAAATCATGGCGGCGCCTAATGTGGGCATGATCTCCATGAGCGCGGTTGCGGGCGAGCTTTCGTATGCCAACCTCTCCCTTCGCCTGAACAACAATCTTCGTGTCCAGCCAGCACTCGGGTATACCGGCGGTGTTGGCGTTGGCTACGGTCGGCGGGAGATAACGGGTAAAGTGACTGTTTTTCTTGAGGACTTCGACCTCTATGAGGCGGCGGCCCACGGCAATGCTTCCAGCCTCTCGTTCCCCATATCAGATGGTGTGTTGGGCTATACCTTCACGCTACCTCGCGTGCGCTTCACGAGCCGTCGCGTGGTCGCTAACGGTGATTATCAGGGCATTTTGGCGGATTTTGGTTTCCACGCGCTCCGTGATCCGCGCGAGGGGACATCTTTCAAGATCACGAAAGCTTAAGGCCTGGCAGCGCTAGGCAGCCAGGCTGTGTCGTAGCAATACGAGAGCGGAAAAACGAAACTCAAAGATGTACCAGTAACCCACTCACGCAACGGCGGCGCGACGCAAGGGATGACTGCGCGTATTGAGTTTTTGCAGGAAGTCCTCAATCGTCAACTGCTTGGCCTTTAGGGCCTCGATGGCGCGTTCTTTTTCCGAGATCTCCTTTCGAATTTCCTCAATCATAGGATCGATTTTTAGTATTTCTTTCTCGGCTTCATCGCGCAAGCTATCCTGTTCGCGGTCCAGGCGCTCACGTTCGTCGGCAATTTGGCGCAGACGCTCTTCCAAATTGGTATCTTGCTGGTCGTTCACGGCAATTCTCTCCTCATTTCCGTAAAGTCATGCCGGTTTTCTCTGGTCTTAAGCACGCACCCAATGCCTGCCAAAGCGCGATGGCGCGGGGGCCGACGATCTTCAGTTAAGCACCCTATCAAAAGCCCCTTAAAAAAAGGTCAAAAGACAAGGTTACCAATCCTCTGCCAAAGGTTGGAATTTCAGATAAATGCTGGCGATCAGTCGTAAGGGCATGAAAGTGTTGGGTTTTAAATAGATATCTCAGCACCTTGAAAAGAAATAAATGTGAGGGTCACCCTTTTATGTGGATGGGAAAAGTGTGGTGAGTCCGCGGCTCCGGCGTATGGTTCGTGATGCCAAGGATGCCTGGCCGCGCCTTTCTGGCCAATTTTACTCCTGGTCCGGTTTCCGCGTGACTGGGTCGTCATCTAAACTTGCTTCTTCGCCAGGAGCCTCGCCGGTTTTATTTTCTTCTGCTTCCTCGGCTTCCTCGAAGGCAGCTTCATAATCGGCGATGGCCTCTTCCTCGGCGCGCGATGCTTCCGGGACAGCGTTTGAATCTTCGTTCGTGCTGGCCATGTTGTCGATTGATGTCACCGTGGTAGTCGCGCGCAAGGCATCCACAAATCTTGAGCGGTCTTCCTCGTCCACAGGCGCACGCTTCGTGATCCGGTAAATCGTGAAGACAGCCAAAAGAATCTGGACGCCGGCCGTAAAGGAGAAAAGCCCATAGATATTGAGGTTGACCATGACCGGGGAAACGATGAGCGGCCCAATAATCGCACCAGCGGCAAAGGTTAAAAGCAGACCGCTTGAAGCCTCCACAAAGCCACCTTCCTTGATATGGTCGTTCATGTGCGCGGCACAGAGCGAATAGAGCGGAAAGGAGGTCATTCCATAGAAGAAGGCGAAGATCAGGATGCCGTGGTAAAGCGTCGGTGTTAGAAAGCGAATAGCAATGCCTATCGATGCGGCAATCAAGGCACCTGCGATGATGACGTGGCGCCGATCATGGTTGTCTGAAATGCGCCCCATGGGGATTTGGCCAAATGCACCGCCCAAGACCGCAAAGCTCATAAAAAGTGTGATGTAGAAAGTCGTTAGCCCAATACCATCGGCGAAGACCGGTGCCAGCGACCAAAAGGCCCCTTGCTGCATACCGACAAGAAGCGCGCCGATAACGCCGATGGGCGATAAGCGATAGAGGTGGAGGATCCGTATCTTAACGGTATGAATGGGCGCGGGCGCTGTCGCCTTTGTCAGGACCAGCGGAACGGCTGCAATCGAAACCAAAATTGAGGCCAAGGCAAACAAACGGAACGATATCGGGTCCCAGATATTGATCATCAGTTGGCCGGCTGTCATCACGGTCAAATTGATGACGGTATAGACGGAAAAGACCATGCCCCTTGTTTTATTGGTCGCCTTTTCGTTCAACCAGCTTTCGATAATCATGAAAAGGACGGCAAAACAAAAGCCAGTCGATCCGCGCATGATCCACCAGAACAAAGGTGTCGGGAAAAGCGCATGCGCAAGCGGTGCGGTCGATGCAATCGCGACCATGGCGGCAAAGGCGCGAATATGGCCGACACGGCGGATAACATGAGGTCCGAAAAAGCAGCCAGCAGCAAAACCCAGATAATAGGATGATCCCAAAACACCGATGTCATAGGTGGTGAAGCTCGCGACCTCTATCCCTGCACGCAACGGCAAAAGCGTTGACTGCAGTCCGTTGCCCATCAGGAGAATTGCCGCTGAGAATAGTAGCGCGGTAATTTGTGCCAGGGTGGCGCCCATGGGTTAGTCTTTCAATTGTCCAGCCCCCCGAAGGCAGGGCAAATTGGAAATGAGGTGCTATCTTAAGTAGGAAACAGCGACTTGCGATAGTCCTGTTACGACAGT
>CAXMNO010000071.1:0-2976 GCA_964194655.1 uncultured Acidimicrobiia bacterium | reverse complement strand
ATATCTCTATGACCGGGAAATGGTGACAGGCGTCTATATTCCCCGCCGTGTCAGCTTGATGACCGATGAGGGTGAGGTCAGAGCGGTCACCTTCATTGTCGATCACGGCCATTTCCAATATGCCGGGCACTTGCCGTTGGGTCAGATGGTAGAGGTCGTGTGCCAAGGCCATGGCGTAGGCGGAAGCTGTGTCGAGTACCTGACCAATACGCTCCGCCACTTGGATGCCTTGGGAATTCATGACCGTGGCTTGCAGGTTCTGCTAAGCGCGGTGAACGCGCATCTTGAATAGAATATGATTTTATTATTACGCACTTTCCTTAGCGCAAAACCGCACACACTTTTGCTGAAAGTGCTCTAGCTGCACTTGGAATAGCCGCAAGAGCCGCAAAGATCGCAGCCTTCTTGATGGATCAGGCCCGCCGCGCCGCATTTCGGGCATTGTCTTGGTATCTGTTCAGCCTGCATCGATGAGCCAGCCCCACCATCGTCAGAAGCGCTTATCGCCAATCGTTTCGTGATCTCGCCATCTTGTTCCTTGGGCAGGAAGCCAATTGCGATGAGGTGGCCTTCTATGACCTCCCCAATTGCGGCAAGTAGTGAGGGCACATAGCGCCCCTTCATCCAACTGCCGCCGCGCGGGTCGAAAACCGCCTTTAGTTCCTCGACGACAAAGGAAATATCGCCGCCACGCCGGAAAACGGCTGAGATCATGCGCGTTAATGCCAGGGTCCAGGCGTAGTGCTCCATATTTTTGGAGTTGATGAAAATCTCGAAGGGTCGCCTGCGGTCGTCCTGCTCAATATCGTTGATGGTGATATAAATGGCATGATCGCTTTCAGGCCAGCGCAGCTTATAAGTTTGGCCGGGCAAAATTTCCGGGCGTCCGAGGGGTTCGGACATATAGACCACACGGGCGTCGTCCGTACTGGGTAGAGCTACAGCCTTCTCTGCGGGCTCGGATGTTGGCGGCTCGCTCGCCTCCAGCACAGCGCCGGTCACCTCATTTGGTCGGTAGGTTGTGCAACCCTTGCAGCCCATGTCGTAGGCGCGGTCATAGACATCCTTAAAGGCTGTAAAGGAAATACCGCGCGGCAAGTTGATCGTCTTGGATACGGCGGAATCGATATAGTCTTGGACAGCAGCCTGCATTGCAATGTGGGCACCTGGGTCCAGATCGCGCACCTCGACGAAGCTTTCCGGCAAGGGAGCGTCTTTGCCTCTCAATTCCCGAAAGCGCCTCAGGGCGCCCGCTTCCAACTCGCTTTCTTGTGTTTCACCGCCTGGCATCAAGACGCGGCGCTTTTGCAAGAAGCTGAAAACCGGCTCGACACCAGAAGAAAGGTTTCCGGCAAGGAGCGAAATCGTCCCCGTTGGGGCAATGGAGGTAACCAGACCATTACGGATGCCACCGGCTTCGATTGCGGCGATGACGTCGGCTGGCAAAGCCTTTATGGTTTCGCCTGCCAAATATGCCGATTTGACGAAAAGTGGAAAAGGTCCCTTTTCGCGCGCGAGCTCGACCGAGGCAAGATAAGAGGCCCGGCGAAACGCTGCCATCCAGCGTCTTACCAATGCCACGGATTCAGCCGATCCATAACGCTTACCGCAAAAAATCAAGGCATCGGCCAGACCCGTTACCCCAAGTCCGATGCGCCGTTTTGCGATAGCCTCCGTGCGTTGTTCTGGGAGCGGGAAGAGAGAGACGTCAATGGCGTTATCGAGCAGACGAACCGCCGTCTTAACAACCTCCCCCATGCGCTTTTCATTGAGCCGGGCACCCGATTCGAATGGCCTTTCCACCAAAGCTGCCAGATTGATCGAGCCCAAGAGGCAAGCCCCATAGGGTGGCAGCGGTTGCTCGCCACAAGGGTTGGTCGCGAAGATCGTCTCGCAATAACTGAGATTGTTCGCCCGGTTGATCCGGTCGATAAAAATGACACCGGGTTCGGCAACATCATAAGTGGCGCGCAGCATGCGTTCCCACAGTTCACGGGCACGTAGGCTGCGGTAAACTCTGCCCTCGAAACGCAGTTGCCAATTGCCGTCCTCGCGCACCGCCTTCATGAAGGCATCGCTGACAAGGACGGAGAGATTGAACATGCGCAGCCTCGCCGGGTCGCGCTTGGCATCGATGAAATCTTCGATATCGGGATGATCGCAGGCCAGCGTTGCCATCATGGCACCGCGCCTAGAACCTGCACTCATGATCGTGCGGCACATGGCATCCCAGACATCCATGAAGCTCAGCGGGCCTGACGCATCCGCGCCAACACCGCGCACCTCAGCCCCTTTGGGCCGAAGCGTGGAAAAGTCATAGCCGATACCGCCCCCTTGCTGAAGAGTGAGAGCCGCCTCGCGAAGCTGGTCGAAGATACCCGACATGTCGTCAGGGATGCGCCCCATAACAAAACAGTTGAAAAGGGTGACTTGGCGCTTACTCCCGGCACCTGCAATGATGCGACCTGCTGGTAGGAATGTGAAGCCTTCAAGCGCCTCATAGAAACGCGTGCTCCACCTCTTTACCGCTGCTGTGCCGCCGTAAGGGCGCTCGGCCTCTGCTAGGGATTGCGCAACGCGCTGCCAGGTATCCTCGATCGTGTCGTCCACAAAATCGCCGCCCGCGCTTTTCAGGCGGTACTTCATGTTCCAAATCTGGCGCGAGAACGCGTCGAGTTCCTGCATCAGCCTCTCCACGAAAGGGAAATAGGCAAGGGGCCAGTTATTGGCCCGTCGCAGCTAAGATAGGTATAAATCTCTTAAAAATCAATGATATGAGCTATGCTGGATTTTTATCGGAGTCCGTTTTGTCCGCTAGCGCCATCGGATCCGATTCGAGGATTAAACGCCGTGTCGTGCCTTCTATGTCGCTTTGAAGGCGCTTTTGAAACTCCTTGCGTGACAATCCAGACGGGAGAGCAGGCAAAATCTCCAGCAGAATGCATCCTGGCCGCTTCAAAAAAGCTTCGCGCTGCC
>CAXMNO010000070.1:0-1567 GCA_964194655.1 uncultured Acidimicrobiia bacterium | reverse complement strand
CATCGGCGCTTACTTCAGTGGAATAGCCTCAGGCAGCCTGCACGGTTGGCTATGGTTGGCGAGCGCCATGATCGGGACCTATTTCGGCGCTAAGTTAAGACCTCGATTTGCCTTATCCCGTCTTTAAAGAAGAGGCGATGCCAATTGGCGGAGCCCTTGACTTTCTGGTTTGATTTGGCAAATGTGAACGCTCGCTCACATAAGGAATTGCCAATGCCACGCAGCTCGGGGAAAAGGGGCCAAATCACAAAGGAACGGGTGACACGCACTGCCTTGGAGCTTTTTGTCGAGAAAGGCGTGCGTGAAACCACGATCAGAGATATCGCCCGCGCAGCCAGCGTGGCGGAGGGGACGCTTTACCGGCACTACGAAAGTAAGGATCAGCTCGCCGAACAGCTTTTCAGCGAGAACTATGAAGTCATGGCGGCCCGGCTTGAAGAGATCTTCAGGCGTCACGCGACCTTTGAGGAGGGGCTGAAGGCCGCGGTGCGGTTTTTCTGTGCGGCCTTCGACGAGGATTGGGTCCTATTTAGCTATTTGCTGCTCTCACAGCACCGCTATTTGCGTCAGCGTGACGAGGCCCTGCCAAGCCCGGTCAAAGTTTTGCGCATGGCTGCACTATCGGCTATGCGTAACGGCGTTATTCCGCTTCGCGATGCCGAGCTGCTTGCAGCTATGCTGATGGGGCTGGTGCTGCAAAGCGCCATTGCCAAGATTTATGGGCGAATTGCGAAACCTTTGGGCGACTATGCCGATGAACTTTCTGCCGCATGTTGGCGAATCGCAGCCCAACCCACCTGATCTGGCAAAGCAAACTGGCCGTCGCTACGCCATGATTTCGACCTCATCCGCCAATTAAATTGCCGAATAATGCCACAGAATGTCGCATTTTGGCGTTTGATGACATTATTGCGTGTTGAATTTGCTGGATTTGTCATAATAGGATGGGAATAACCGGTATCAGACACAAAAAGAAAAGATGCCGGAATAAAATGAACGATGGGGAGCCGACGAGATGGATCTTTTCCAGTTTGATGTCGCATATGTATTGGGTATGCCTTCTTTAATGGTGGGCTGCTCAAGGGGGTCGCCTAGGATTCTCAGTGCCTTAGAGTATGCGAAAATCAAAAAACCTTGTGGTATCGGTCGTCGTTCACTGGACAGAGGTTAACCGTCCTTCCTGTTCGTTGCGGCCTTTATTGGCCGTGGGGGGCAAAACAGAAAAACAGGCGGATTAGATGGATAAAATCCTTAGAATGATATGCCAGCGCCTCGGCTTGGGGCTGGTAACGTTATTTGTCGTCTCATTGATTATCTTTATGGGGGTCGAACTTTTGCCGGGTGATCTGGCGGAAGCGATTCTCGGTCAATCGGCGACACCAGAAACCGTTGCGGCCTTCCGAAAGGAGCTGCAACTCGATTTACCTGCTTATGAGCGCTACATCAATTGGCTGGTTGGCATGGTCCAAGGAGACATGGGAAATTCGCTGGCAAATCAGCGACCCATTTCCGAGCTGATCGGTGCGCGTTTGGGCAATACGCTCTTCTTGGCCGGAGTTGCGGCTGT
>CAXMNO010000069.1:0-2110 GCA_964194655.1 uncultured Acidimicrobiia bacterium | reverse complement strand
GGCGCTGCTTGCAGATATGGGACGTACAGCCGGATTTGGCGCAACATCGGTTGAACTCTTGGTCTCTGAAAGCGAGGAAGCCTTTTCTTCCAGCCTTGTGCGCGCACACCTAAAGGATGGCAACCCGACGAGAGCCGCCCTATTGCTCGGGCGATATTGGGAGATCGAAGGCCGGATCCAAGAAGGCAAAAAAAAAGGTCGAACCATCGGGTTTCCAACGGCTAATATTGCCCTGGGTGAAACGCTGCATCCTGCTTACGGTGTTTACGCCGTGCGCGCTGGCATCGAGAGTGAACGCGACATCGCTTGGTACGACGGCGTGGCCAATCTTGGTCTTCGCCCGACCGTGGATGGCAAGGTTCCGCTTTTGGAAGTGCATTTATTCGATTTCTCTGAAGATATTTACGGCAGCCACATGCGGGTGGCCTTGGTCGAGCATCTTCGGCCAGAGATAAAGTTCTCGGGCCTGGAAGAATTGAAGAATCAAATTACCCTCGACAGTGCCAAGGCACGTGACATTTTGCGTCTGGAAGACTGGGATGCGGATTGGCCTGCCAGCGGATTTCTGCCTCAAAAGCCAGAAATTTAGCCTTCAGACGGGCTATCTTTGGCCATGCTTTTCAATTGATAGATCTCTACCTTTTCTCGCCGACCCCGCACGCTATGTGCACCAAGGTGTTCGAGAAAGAAATCTTCGTCCAGTTGCCACTGTAAGGCGCCGGAAACCAAAATCTTTACTTGTGACTCTTGATCGCCCAAATCACGGCCCATTGCCTGCAAACGCTCGGCAACGTTCACAGCAGCTCAGTCGTATTGCGGTAGCCACTGACAAGACCCACACTCAAGACACCTGCAACCGAAGTGAGCACGAAAAAACCCAGCCCCAACGCCAATGCGACCGACATTGAAGCATGAAAGGCTTTAAAACCTCCTTTTCCGTTTTTCGCTTTATCCACTGATTAGCGGCCCCACGGAACCGCCCTAATCATTCCTTGTTTCCAGGTATCGCTATGCTGCCAAGAGATTATGCTCCTTCAAAACCTTAGCGACCGTCTCCCCCATTTTAGCTGGATTCGGTGCTACGGCGACGCCCGCATCCTTGAGGATCTCTACCTTTTCTGACGCACTCTCCCCGAATGCTGAAATGATCGCACCCGCGTGCCCCATTTTTCGGCCCTTAGGTGCAGAAAGCCCTGCGACATAGGCAATGACTGGCTTTGACATGTTGTCGCGGAAAAATTCGGCGGCTTCTGCTTCCTGCGGGCCGCCGATCTCCCCGATCATCATGACCGCATCGGTCTCATCATCTTCCTGGAAGAGAGCAAGAATATCTTTGAAAGAACTACCATTTACAGGATCTCCCCCGATGCCAACCGAGGTTGAAACGCCTATACCCAGTTCTTTCATCTGGGCCGCTGCCTCATAGCCGAGCGTGCCAGAACGCCCAACGATACCTACGCGCCCTTTAACATAGATATGTCCTGGCATAATGCCCATCATCGCCTTATCCGGGCTGATTACGCCCGCACAATTCGGCCCCACAAGGCGCATACGTCTGTGCTTTTTATAGCGCCTAAGATAACGCTTCACGCGGATCATGTCCTGGGCTGGAATGCCGTCTGTAATACAAACACACAAACGAATTCCGGCGTCGGCTGCTTCCATGATAGCGTCGGCGGCAAAGGGTGGCGGCACAAAAACGCTGGAAGCGACGGCGCCCGTCTCTTCAACGGCCTTCTTTACCGAATTGAAGACATGGCGATCCAAATGGGTTGTACCGCCCTTATTTGGCGTGACGCCGCCGACAACGTTGGTTCCATAATCCATCATTTCCTTGGCGTGGAAGCTGCCAATCGTGCCGGTAAATCCTTGAATAAGAACTGGCGTTTTTTCATCGAGAAGGATGGTCATCGTTCAGTTCCCTTCCCTCGCTAGGCGTTGGATTTGGCTGAAGCCGCTTGCCGCCAAGCGGCCACGACCTTTTCAGCAGCGTCCGCTAGGCTTGAGGCTGTGATGATAGGCAAACCGCTGTCTGCGAGTATCTTTTGCCCTTCCTCCACATTCGTTCCAGCAAGCCGGACAACTAACGGCACTTGGAGGTCGATTTTTT
>CAXMNO010000068.1:0-4243 GCA_964194655.1 uncultured Acidimicrobiia bacterium | reverse complement strand
GTGTCGCTTTGTGATGCGCGAGCTGCATGCCGCACCTGGGGACGTTTTTCCGCTCGAAGGTCTTTTGGGACTGGCTGACACCTCCCAACTTATTACGAAGGAACGCCCCGATCTTCTTTTCGAGCCTTATGAGCCTCGTTTTCCAGAGCGGATTCGCGATTTCAGGGGCGACTGCTTCGCGGCAATCCGGTCCAAGGATATCGTCGTCCATCATCCCTATGAAAGCTTCGACGTTGTCGTGCAGTTCTTGCGTCAAGCAGCTGAAGACCCGTCGGTTATTGCGATAAAACAGACGCTCTATCGCACGTCTGAAAATTCGCCGGTACTGCGCGCCCTCATCTCTGCGGCGGAGGCAGGCAAGGCGGTAACGGCCATGGTCGAGCTGAAGGCACGTTTTGATGAGGAGCGTAATATCCGCTGGGCACGTGACCTCGAACGAGCAGGCGTCCAGGTCATCTATGGATTCATGACACTGAAAACCCATGCGAAAGTTTCGCTAGTCGTACGGCGCGAAGGTAAAGAGCTGCGTAATTACGTCCATTATGGAACAGGTAATTATCATCCAATTACCGCGCGTTTTTATACCGACTTATCTTTCTTTTCTACCGATCCGGCTTTGTGCCGGGATGCCGCGCGCATTTTCAATTACATGACCGGTTACGCCCGTCCTCGTGAGACCGAGAAAATTGCCGTATCGCCTTTGACCCTGCGTTCGCGCCTGACGGAACTTATCGAGGCGGAGATTACCAATGCCAAGTCGGGGCAGCCTGCATTTATCTGGGCTAAACTGAACGCTTTGGTCGATCCGGACATTATCGATAGTCTCTACAAGGCCTCTTCGGCCGGAGTGAAAATCGATCTGGTCATCCGCGGTATCTGTTGCTTGCGTCCAGGCGTGCCGGGTTTGTCAGAGAACATCACCGTGAAGAGCATCGTCGGGCGTTTTCTTGAACATGGCCGGATCGTTTGTTTCGCAGCTGGCCATCCTTTGCCTTCGGATAAGGCGAAGGTGTTTATCTCGTCAGCAGATTGGATGCCCAGAAATCTGGATCGACGGATCGAGGCCCTAATTCCAATCGAAAACCCGACGGTCCATGAACAAATTCTCGGTCAGATCATGATGGCGAACTTTAAGGATGATGCGCAGAGTTGGGTTCTCGGCAGCAATGGCCGATACCGCAAAGTGGAGGCCGAGGGTGAGGTCTTTAGCGCTCATCACTACTTTATGACGAATCCCAGCCTTTCAGGGCGGGGGTCGGCCTTAAAAAAATCAGGTAAAGTCCCTAAAGTCCTTGATGCTCAATCCAAGCTTTAAGTAAATTGGAAACTATGGTTGCGATTGAGCAGGGGGCTAGCGCCGACCGGCGGTTTGCCCTCATCGACATAGGTTCGAATTCCGTGCGGCTCGTGGTTTTCGACAGAAGCCGGCGTGCGCCCTTAATGCTTTTCAATGAAAAGGTTTTCTGTGGTCTAGGTGCCCAGCTTGAGACGACAGGCCGCCTTGACCCTGAAGGCGTCGATCTTGCCCTGCCGAATTTAAGGCGCTTTTCCCGTCTCGCTCGGGAAATGGGGGTGAGCTCTATAGACTTCATAGCCACCGCAGCAGTGCGCGATGCCAGCGATGGCGGCGAATTCATTGATAAGGTCGAGGAAGTCACAGGGGAAAAAATCACGCTCCTCAGCGGCAAGGAAGAGGCCATGCACGCCGGTGCAGGCGTAATTTCTGGAATTCCTGATGCCGACGGACTAATGGGCGATTTGGGGGGTGGTAGCCTCGAGCTGGTGGAAATCAGCACCGGGAAGACGGGGCGTGGCATAACGCTTCCTTTGGGAACATTGCGGCTTTCTGAATACAGTGGTGGCGATAAACGCTTGGTGCGTGCACGGGTCAAAGAAGCATTGAAAAAAGTCGAGCGGCTTCTCGAAATCGCAGACAAAACGTTCTATCCAGTCGGCGGAACATGGCGGAATATGGCCAAAATCTTTATGGCTTTACAGCGATATCCCCTTCAGGTGATCCAGCAATATGAGGTTGAAGCGGCGGAGATACGAAAGTTGTCCGCATCGCTTGCAAAGCGTCATCCAAAATCTCTGAAACTTCTGCAATCTATATCATCGCGCCGTATCGCAGCCTTGCCCTATGGCTCGATTTTGATGGAGGAAATCTTTCGCCTCTGCAAACCGAAGAGTGCGGTTTTCTCTGCCCACGGATTGCGTGAAGGATATTTCTACAGCCAGCAGCCAAAAGTTTCCCAAGATACAGATCCCTTGGTCGCCTCTGCTGAAGAAATTGGACAGCGGCGCGCGCGCTTTGGCCAAGTGGGTGAGGCGCTTTTTAAGTGGACCGAAGGCCTTTTTGAGAAGGAGGACGGCGCTCAAAGGCGTCTTCGGCTAGTTGCCTGTTGGATTTCCGACGTGGCCTGGCGCGAGCACACGGATTACCGTGCACAGCAGGTGTTTTCATGGGTCATTCAGCATCCCTTCGATGCAGTCGACCATCCGAGCCGAGTTTTCCTAGCCTATACCCTCTACTGTCGCTATCGCGGCAATCCGATCGATCTAGAAAATCGCGAAATTTTACGGCTTTTGTCGGCGGGCGAACGCCTGCGTGCCCGAATTCTTGGGGAGGCGTTGAAGCTAGCTTACCGTGTTTCGGGTGCGACTGAGGGGCTGTTGTCACGCAGCCAGTTAGTGCGCCGCGACGCTACCTTCAGTGTTGAATTTCCGGGTGACCCCAGTCTCTCGGATGGGAAGGCGGTCAAGACGATTGTTGGGCGGCTGAATAAATTTTTGCAGGAAAGTCAGGATCTTACGGAATAAGGTCCTGTTGCCTGCCTGAGAGAAGCTTTTTTGCCGCGTCTAACTCTGCCTCGGTCATAAGATCAATTATTTCAGTGAGGAGCGGGTCAGAGGGCGCGTAACCAGCTTTGCTTGAACGTGTTAGCCAGTAGTGCGCCATCGCTCTATCCTTTGTAACGCCATGCCCATCGATATAAAGCCCGCCGATATAGAACTGGGCACGGCGCACACCAGCCTCAGCCAGGTCGATCCAAGCAGCATAAGCTTTCTTGTAGTCTTGCGATTTATATGCAGCGAGTCCTTGTTGAAGTGTTCCGGGCCGAAGCGCGCCGGATTGCGGATTGGAGCTTGGCTGTGGTGCCCCCAGGTCAGCAAGGTTCCCGTTAGATGTTGGAGAGCTCACAGCCAATTCTCCACGGCTAAGCGCGGCACTTTCTTGCAAGGGGGAGGTCTCAAAATTTAGGGTGACCTCCTGTTCCTGCGGCGAATTCAAGCCAGTCTCTTTTATCGCGATCTCGCTCGGGCGTTTATGTTCGTTCGACAATTCTTCCAGCTCGGCCACAAGGGCGACGTTTTCATCACGGGCCTTAGAGAGTTCTTCATTGAAGGCGGCTTCAAATTCGCTTTTCTCGCGCGCTATAGCCTGGGCATTTAGGCGGAGTTCTCGAATTGTCGCATCGAACTCTTCAATTTTGAGCCTTAAGTCTTCGTTTTCTTCAGCTATAAGACGAGCGCGTGTTTCTGATGCCTCAAGGCTCTTCCTTAAGGCTTGGGTCTCTGCCCCATTTTCTTCGTCGAGCGTGATGACGACGAGCGGCTCAGATATTTTGCTGCGAGAGAGACTATTAGCGCTTTGTTTTCCCAGCCCAAAAGAAATACCAGCCACGACCGGGAATGCGACAAGCACTGCGGTGATATAGTGCCAACGAGACAATTGCATGAATGTTGTCTTTCGATGCGCTGGATTTGTGACATGACGGCGAAGGTGTTAACGACCCTAAGATGTCAGTATACTTCAATTGTGCGCTTCACCTCGATGATTAGCTCGCGATTGGAAGCTTCCCCACGATAAGCGCGGTAAGTACCGATATAACGGCCTTTTGGCCAGCCTCCTTTAGGCGTTGTAACGCCAATCGAGCGGATCCAATCGTGGTGATTGTTCATTAGGCTCTTCTTAGAAAGCGCCAAAGTCGTGCCGTCGGGGCCAACCAGGGTCATGATATCGCTATCACCGGCGCGTAAAGCCCAGGCGCTCGCCCAGAAGAAAAGCCTTTCGGTCGCCGGCTGGGCGGTGAGGAGATTTTTCGGGCGCCGACCGGTTCGTTCGGCACGTTGCGGATCCAAGGTTCCGGCGACGATGACACGCTCATCGTCGACTATGACAACGGCAATCCGGTCCCGGTTCTCGGCCTGCTGTTTGACGGTGGCGCCGATTCCACTGACG
>CAXMNO010000067.1:0-2289 GCA_964194655.1 uncultured Acidimicrobiia bacterium | reverse complement strand
GCTTTTTTTGCCAGCTTTACCGGCGCTTCAGGCATCACAATCCTTGCATTAGGTGGTCTTCTTCTGCCGGTCTTATTGGCAAATGGATATTCCAAGCAGCGTGCGGTTGGCCTGCTGACAGCCACCGGCTCGATCGGGCTTTTGTTTCCCCCCAGCCTGGCAGTGATTCTCTATGCGGTGGTAGCCAAGGTGCCGATTCCAGATCTCTTCCTCGCAAGCCTCATACCCGGATTTTTGATGGTAGCCGCAGTCGCGGCACTTGGTTCATGGTTTGGGGCTAAGGGCAATGCCCGCACGACGGCTTTTTCGCCAAGCGAGGCTCTTGCCTCGGTGTGGCATGCGAAATGGGATCTGCTTTTGCCAGTCGTGATACTCGTGGGAATTTTTGGCGGCTTAACGACACTGATCGAAGCTGCAGCTATCTCCGTTGTCTATACAATTTTCGTGGCTGCGATCATCCACAAAGACCTGAACATATGGCAAGACCTTCCCGCCGTTCTGGTTCGATGCAGTGCCTTGGTTGGTGGCGTTTTCGTTATTCTTTCCTGCGCCATGGGTCTGACTAGCTATATGGTCGACGTTGAGCTGCCTGTCAGGGCTGCGGATTGGGTGGCCGCACACATTGATTCGCGGGTGCTGTTTCTTCTTGCTCTCAACGTTTTTCTTTTACTTATTGGATGCCTCATGGACATCTACTCGGCGATCGCGGTGGCGGTTCCGCTGATTCTGCCGATCAGTCAGGCCTTTGGAATTAACCCGGTCCATCTCGGGGTCATATTTCTTATCAACCTCGAACTGGGTTACCTGACGCCCCCGGTCGGCATGAACTTGTTCCTGGCGTCCTACCGGTTTGATGTTCCTTTGGTAACGGTTAGCAAGGCGGCACTGCCATATTTGATGGTCCTGGCAGTTGTACTTATTCTTGTGAGCTACTTTCCCGAAATTCTGCTCGGTGTCGACTACCCGGATTGACGCGGCGGACTTAAAGGGTTCAATGACACCGCAGCGGCAGCTATTGGCCTTTAATTGCGCTATAAAGCATTCCTCGGTAGGGCAAGAGATCGTCTTCTAGTCACTTAGCCCCAAAACACGAAGCAACATAAGATCTTCTTCTGTTTGGGCCTTATCCTTATAGGCTGGGACCGCCGCCCAAACGCGTGCTGAAAAGCGGGGTTGGAGTTCAAGGATGTCTGCTGCGGCTTCTCTGCCTTTTGCCAAATTTCCGATCACGCCGTAGGACATGGCCAATTCGACTAATGGGACCAGAGCATTCGGTCTCTCACGGCGCGCCACTTTGAAAATGGAGATGGAATCATGGGGGCGACCAGCCAAACGATAGGATCTCCCAAGCACCCAACGGTACCAATCCGCGTAGTAGGGACTTAACCGCATCGCCATTTTTATGCGTGTTATCGATTCCTCCGCATTGCCCGCGTAGGAGAGAATCCAAGCCAAGATCGCATTTACATCGGCTCCGTTCGGGTTCAATTCCACCGCTCGCGAGGCGAGCTCGACAGCAGTGGCGTGATTGCCGGCAATGAGTTCCAGCATCGCGAGAAGTGAGTGCGTGAGCGGGCGTTCCGGATCTAGTTCCTTTGCTTTCAGGGAATGCATGGCTGCTTTTTCAAGCGAAGTGGACGGAGATCTGCTCCACCCGAAAAGCACATCGACAACATGAGTCCACGCGAGACCGGCCCAGGCCTTGGAATAACCAGGGTCCAGCTGGATGGCCCGCCTATACAGCTCTCGTGCCTTCGCAACCTCCGTCCTGGTCACACGCCTCAAATGACGCAAGGCCTCGCCGACCAAAAGCCAAGCTTGGAAGTCCGTCGTTCCTCGCATTAAGGTCAGCCGGTCCTGCTCTCCGTCTGTGATTTCCACCTGCAATTCCGTGACAATTTTCAAGGTCAATTCATCTTGAAGCGAAAACACGTCGCCGAGTTCACGATCAAAACTGTCTGCCCAGAGGACAAATCCCTCCAGTGCGTCTGCGAGCTGAACACGTAACCTAATTTTATCATCGACCCGCTGAACACTGCCCTTGACCACATAGCGAACGCCCAGATCCTCGGCCACTTCGCGAACGCCTGTCTGGCGCCCCTTATAAGTCATGGCAGTAGCATGCGAGATCACGAACATCTCTGAAACGATGGAAAGCGCGGACGAAATCTCCTCAGCAATTGAATCGGCGAATGTATCTGTCTCCGCGTCACCGCCCGCGCTTTGGAAAGGCAGAACTGCTATCGATGGCTTGACTGGGAGCGGAAATCGCATGAGCGAGACATCCGC
>CAXMNO010000066.1:0-3078 GCA_964194655.1 uncultured Acidimicrobiia bacterium | reverse complement strand
TGCGCATCATCAACGAGCCGACCGCAGCAGCGCTCGCTTATGGCCTGGACAAGCGCGAAGGCGGCACGATCGCTGTTTATGACTTGGGCGGTGGCACATTCGATATCTCGGTCCTTGAAATCGGCGACGGCGTTTTCGAAGTTAAGTCGACGAATGGCGATACCTTCCTCGGTGGTGAAGACTTCGATGCCAAGATCATCGATTACTTGGCTGGAGAGTTCAAAAAGGAACAGGGTATCGACCTGCGCGGCGATAAATTAGCGCTGCAGCGGCTCAAGGAAGCGGCTGAAAAGGCAAAAATTGAACTTTCGTCAACCCAACAGACAGAAATCAATCTGCCCTTCATTACAGCCGATGCCTCTGGTCCCAAGCATCTCAACATTAAGCTGACACGTGCCAAATTGGAAGCGCTGGTCGACGACCTTGTACAGCGCACGATGAAGCCGGTGAAGGCTGCTTTGAAGGATGCTGGTGTCACGCCTGGTGAGATCGATGAAGTGATCTTGGTCGGTGGTATGACCCGTATGCCGAAGATCTTTGAATCGGTGAAAAGTTTCTTCGGCAAGGACCCGCACCGCGGCGTTAACCCCGATGAGGTCGTTGCGACCGGTGCTGCTATTCAAGGCGGTGTCTTGAAGGGTGATGTTAAGGACGTTCTGTTGCTTGACGTTACGCCGCTTTCGCTCGGTATCGAGACGTTGGGTGGTGTCTTGACGAAGCTGATCGACCGCAACACGACAATCCCGACGAAGAAGAGCCAAAGCTTCTCGACCGCCGAGGATAACCAAACGGCGGTGACGATCCGCGTGTTCCAGGGTGAACGCGAAATGGCGTCCGATAACAAGCTGCTGGGTCAGTTCGATCTTGTAGGCATTCCACCGTCACCGCGCGGCGTCCCGCAGATCGAGGTCACTTTTGACATCGACGCCAACGGCATCGTCAATGTCGGCGCGAAGGACAAGGCAACCGGCAAGGAGCAGGCGATCCGTATTCAAGCCTCAGGCGGTCTCTCGGACGATGAGATCGATAAGATGGTCAGGGATGCCGAAGACCATGTCGAGGACGATAAGAAGCGCAGAGAGCTTGTGGAGGCCCGCAACCAGGCAGATGCCTTGGTTCACCAGACCGAAAAGGCGATTGCCGATCTAGGTGACAAGGTTGACCCAACCGATAAGGCAACCGCCGAGACCGCAGTCGAGAAGGTGAAGGAAGTCGCCCAAGGCGATAATCTGGAGGCCATTCAACAAGCCACGCAAGAGCTAGCGCAGGCTTCCATGAAGATTGGTGAAGCTCTCTATAAGGCTGAAGGCGACAGCGATGGCGATGGCGATGGCGAGGGTCCGGCATCTGAGGCAGAGGGCGGCGAAGACGTCGTCGATGCCGATTTTGAGGAAGTTGACGAAGACCGCAAAGACAAAAGCGCCTGATAGGCGGAGGCCCTTACCTTTAGGAGCTTCCAGCTTTAGAAAAAGGATGATCGGCGGAATGGCAAGTCGGATGATTAAAAGCTTCCTTTCGTTGCCGCTCCGCCGATATTTCGTGCCAAAGAGGCGCGGGGTCGGCAGGGGAAAGCAATTTTAGGCCATGTCCAAGCGTGATTATTACGAGACCTTGGGGGTAAGTCGGTCCGCGGATCCGGGGGAACTCAAAAAAGCCTACCGAAAACTCGCGATGAAATTTCATCCCGACCGTAACCCTGGGGATGAAAAGGCCGAGCATTCTTTTAAAGAAATCAACGAGGCCTATGACGCCTTAAAAGACAAAGACAAGCGCGCGGCCTATGACCGCTTCGGTCACGATGCTTTCACGCAGGGCGGCGGGCCGCATAGTGGGGGCTTTGGCGCAGGCGGCTTTGCCGATGTCTTCGATGAGATGTTCGGCGACTTCATGGGTGGCCGGTCTCGTCAATCCGCACGTGGTGGCGCCGATCTGCGCTACAACATGGAAATTTCGCTGGAAGAGGCCTTTAACGGTCGCTCAGCCCAAATCAGAGTTCCGACGTCTGTTGCCTGTGACGACTGCGGTGGCAGCGGCGCGGAAAAGAATTCTACCCCAGCCACCTGCCCCTCATGCGGCGGACGTGGCCGGGTTAGGGCGCAACAAGGCTTTTTCACGATTGAGCGCACTTGCCCATCGTGCCAGGGCGCGGGCCGGATTATTGAAAGCCCTTGTGGAATCTGTTCAGGCGCTGGCCGGGTGCATAAAGAAAAGATGCTCCAGGTCAATATCCCAGCCGGTGTGGAGGACGGGACGCGTATTCGTCTTGCAGGCGAAGGCGAAGCAGGCTTGCGCGGTGGCCCAACGGGCGATCTCTATATCTTCCTCGATATCAAGCCGCACCACATTTTCCAACGCGAAGGTGCGGACGTCTTTTGCCGTGTTCCCATCCCCATGACGACTGCTGCGCTCGGCGGTGATGTGGAAGTGCCGGTGATCGACGGTGGCCGCGCAAAAATTACGGTCCCCTCAGGCACGCAGAGCGGTAAGCGCTTTCGCCTCAAAGGCAAGGGAATGCGTATCCTTCGCGCCTCAGCTCGCGGTGATATGTATGTGGGGATGGAGGTGGAAACACCGGTCAATTTGACCAAGGATCAAAAGGAACTGCTGCGCCAATTCGAATCTGAGAGTAAGGGTTCGCAAACCAGTCCTCAATCCGAAGGCTTCTTCACTAAGGTGAAGGATTTTTGGGAAGATTTAACCGACTAGCGGTCCTCCGCTCTAACTTTGAGCGCACCCATATGCATGACACTGATTGGTGCTGCAGGGGCGCGGTGGACGCTGGCTTGCACGTGCATCATTTCAAAAGCGCGGAGGCCTTGCGCGAAGATCTGGTGGGTCGGGGAATTCTGTAACCAGCGAAACCTTTACGCCGCCATAGCTGGCTGCTTGGCCTGGCAGGTACACAGGTGCTACACAAAGGCCCGGCGGTTCGAATGGGGTCCTTCAAATGACAGTGACGAAAATTGGCGTGGTTGGCTGTGCGGGTCGCATGGGGCGTATGAACGTCGCTGCCATTCTCGAAAACGACGCAGCAACCCTGGCCGGTGGCACCGAACACCCTGAAAGCGAGTGGATCGG
>CAXMNO010000065.1:0-6694 GCA_964194655.1 uncultured Acidimicrobiia bacterium | reverse complement strand
GGAAGGATCAAACGTTCGCCTGGCAGGAGTAGACGTCGGCGAAGTGTCGGCGATGGCTTTGTTGCCGCAGTCCTATAGTGCTGAGGTGATCTTGGACATCGACGAGGATGTCAAACTTCCAACGGATACCTCCGCGCGCATCCTGCCAACAGGCCTGGTCGGGCATTCCTATGTCGAACTGGAGATCGGGGGGGACGACGAGATCCTCCAAGACGGGGATGTCATTACCTTTGCGCAAGGCTCTGTTAACGTCCTCGATCTTATCGGCCGGCAAATTTTTTCATCGATAAAGGATCGTGATGACCTGCAGTGAGGGTGTTCTTGGCAGTGACAGTATTGTTGAGAGTAATTTCAGGGATATTGATCAAAGCGTCATAGCGATTTGCTACCTTTCATGAGCGATAACGAGGCTAAAGGGCAACGTTGGGATCCCGAGCGCTATGCGCGCAATGCCCGCTTTGTTGCCGACCTCGGTGCCCCCCTTCTAGAGCTTTTAGACCCCAAAGCCGGTGAGCGTATTCTCGATCTCGGCTGCGGCGATGGCCCCTTGACGCTAAAATTGATGGCGGTAGGCGCTGAGGTTCTTGGAATCGACGCATCCCTTGAACAGGTCGAAGCCGCGCGCGGCAATGGCGTAAACGCTGAAGTCGGCGACGGCATGAACCTTAACTTCGAAGCGAGCTTTAATGCCGTTTTCAGCAACGCGGCGCTGCACTGGATGAAGCAGCCGGAAGCTGTCATCGATGGCGTTTGGTCCGCGCTCAAGCCCGGCGGGCGTTTTGTTGCGGAATTTGGTGGCAAGGGCAATGTTCAGCACATCCATAAAGCCTTGATCGAAGCCCTGGGACGCCGTGGCATAGATGCAAGCGCTGCCGATCCTTGGTATTTCCCAGGTACAGCGGAGTATGGCGCATTGCTTGAAGCGCGCGGATTTGAGGTGGGGTCACTTCAGCTCATCCCGCGCCCGACGCCCTTGCCTAGCGATATGGTGGGCTGGCTGGAAACATTCGGAGAAAGCTTCATCAAACAGCTGCCGCGTGCAGAGCGTGTTGCTTTTCTCGAAGAGGTGTGCGGCGAATTGAAACCTCTCCTTTACCGCGAAGGTGTATGGAGTGCCGATTATGTGCGCCTGCGCTTTGCTGCTTTTAAGCCACCACTTGCACCCCAAAGCTGAACGCCCTAAGTCTTTCCTGGTAGCTTTGGTCCATAGGGGAGCCGCTCATTGGTCAAGTCCGCTGGTAAACAGTTCGAACCGCCCGTCTGGCTACAGCCGGATGGGGAGCCTTTATCTTGTCGCGAAAAGATCAAGGTCTTGAACGAAAATATCGAGGAAATTCGCGAGCTTGCGCAAGAAGCGATAGAAGACAGCATCCTCATGGGCGGGGATGAAAATCAGTTGCGCGACGTCTTGGGCGACGTGATGGCAGGTCTGGTTAATCCCTATAAGAAGCAGGCGAGCCAAGGAGAAAAAGATCAATGATGCGTCTTGGCGCCTTGGTCGTCGTAGCATCGCTCCTCGTTGGAATCGCACCCGCATCCCTTCGTGCTGAAAGCGCGGTCCTCCAGGGGCTCGATAAAACGACGGCGCGTATCTCGACGTTCGATGCCCCCGTGGGCGAGGCGGTGAGATTCGGAACGCTGGAGATTTTGGCACGTCGTTGCCACAAAACACCCCCTGAAGAGCCGCCGGAATCCACTGCCTTTATCGAAATTGTCGATGTCCGACCGGATTCCGAGGCGATTAAGGTTTTCACAGGTTGGATGTTTGCGTCTTCGCCTGCCGTTTCAGCCCTAGAGCACCCCGTCTACGATGTCTGGGTCGTCGACTGCAAATTCGAGGCCGATGTAGAAGAGCCCGAAGTTCAGGGGGAAGAAGGCTGACAAGCGCACGCTAGAGCACTTTCAGCAAAAGTGTGTGCGGTTTTGCGCCCGGAAAGTGCGCAATAATAAGAGCTTAGAGAGATTTTTATGATCGAAAGATCATTAAAAGCGCTCTAAGTGCCGCTTAGAAAGGCACTGCGCTCTTTTTGAGGGATATCCTCGATCGGGAATTCAGCAGGACACTTAATCGCATCTGAGAGCTTAATACGGTAGTCCTCGCGCGGAATTTCGACAACGCCGAACTGCTCCAGGTGAGGTGTCGTGAACTGGGTGTCTAGAAGCTGATAGCCGCCTTTGGAAAGCCGCAGGACGAGCTCCACTAAAGCAACTTTGCTGGCATCGCGTTCGCGGCTGAACATCGATTCGCCAAAAAAACAGCCGCCCAATGAAATACCGTAAAGGCCACCGACAAGGTCCCCCTTGCGCCAAACTTCGACCGAGTGAGCAACGCCCATATCGAAAAGTTCGCTGACAAGGCGCTTTATTGCTGGATTGATCCAGGTTTCTTGCCGACCATCAACAGCCTCCGCGCAGGCCAGTAAGACCTGGTCGAAGGCGAAATCACAGCGCAGATCAAAGTGTCCCCGGCGGATTGTCTTTTTGAGACGGCGCGGCACATGAAGGCCGTTAAGCGGCAGAATACCGCGCTCGTCCGGGTCGATCCAATGAAGGTCCGGATCGATCCGGCTTTTAGCCATCGGGAAAATGCCAATTGAGTAGGCTTTTAGCAGTAGTTCCGGTGTCAGGTGCATCCCTCGGTTCCCCGCGATGTCACGCGCACCAAACTATAAAAGAAAGTGGCGCCGAAAACCCATCTTTTCTGCCAAAGAAATCAGCCCTTTGGCAGGGAATCCACAAAGCTTTCCAGCCAGTGGATATCATAGTCGCCATTGATGAAATCAGGCGCGCCCATCAAAAGCTGGTGCAAGGGGATAGAGGTATCCACACCCTCAACCACGAATTCTTCAAGTGCGCGGCGCAGACGCATCAGGCAGTCGTTGCGGTTCTGCCCGTGCACGACAAGCTTGGCGATCAAGCTATCGTAGTAGGGGGGAATCACATATCCGGCGAAAAGTGCTGAATCGACCCGAACACCTAGCCCGCCGGGTGCATGGTAATCCGTGATGCGCCCAGGAGAGGGAATGAAGGTCAAGGGGTTCTCCGCATTGATCCGGCATTCGATGGCATGGCCGTTGAAGCGGATATCGGATTGCTTGAAGCTCATCGGCATTCCAGCGGCAACGCGAATTTGCTCGCGCACGATATCCACGCCCGTGACAGCCTCTGAAATGGGATGCTCCACCTGCAAGCGGGTGTTCATCTCAATGAAGTAGAAGGCGCCATTCTCATAGAGAAACTCGATCGTCCCAGCACTGCGGTAGCCCAGTTTTGCAACGGCGTCGCTGACACGCTGGCCAATGGCATCGCGCTCTGTCGCGTTGAGTGCGGGCGAAGGGGCTTCTTCCAAAAGCTTTTGGTGCCGCCGCTGGAGAGAGCAATCACGCTCGCCCAAATGAATGACATTGCCCTTGCCGTCGGCCAGGATCTGCACCTCGATATGCCGTGGCTGGCTGAGGTATTTCTCCAAATAGACTTGATCGTTGCCGAATGCAGCCTTGGCTTCGCTTCGCGCCAAGCTGTAGGCGCTATTTATCTCGCTTGCGTCCTTGGCGACCTTCATACCGCGCCCGCCGCCACCGGCTGTGGCCTTGATCAGCACGGGATAGCCGACTTCGTCTGCGATGCGGGCTGCTTCCTCCGGACTTTCAACAGCACCGGGGGAACCTGGGACGGTCGGTATACCAAGCTCGATGGCCGCCTGCTTGGCGGCGACCTTATCGCCCATAAGCGAAATATGTTCAGGCGCTGGCCCGATGAAGGTGAGGCCGTGTTCTTCCACCATGGCGGCGAATTCGGCATTCTCGGAAAGAAAGCCAACACCCGGGTGGATCGCATCCGCACCCGTGACATTCGCTGCGGAGAGAATAGCTGGAACGTTCAAATAGCTCTGTGCGCTCGCAGGCGGCCCGATACAAACCGATTCATCGGCGAGGCGAACATGCATCGCCCCTTCATCCGCGGTCGAATGAACCGCAACCGTCTTGATGCCCATCTCACGACAGGCCCGGTGAATTCTCAGCGCGATTTCGCCACGATTAGCGATGAGGATCTTTTCGAACATATTCACTAAGCCGTTTCACTCGATGACCACAAGAGGTTCGCCGTATTCGACGGGATCGCCATTTACAACCAGAATCCGGGTCACCTTACCCGCGCGCGGGCTCGCTAAGGGATTCATGACCTTCATCGCCTCGATGATGAGCAGTGTTTGCCCCTCATGCACGTTGTCGCCGACGCTGATAAAGGGCGGAGCACCAGGCTCCGGCGCTGAATAAATGGTTCCAACCATCGGCGAGGTCACAGCACCCGCCGGGACACCGTCATCGGCCTTGGCAGAGGAAGGCATCGCGGTAGGCTGAACCGCCGTCGGCATGGAGGCGACAATTTGTTGGGCCTTTGCGACGCGAATGCTTGCGCCCTCGGCCTCGTATTCGATTTCGCTTAGATCCAGTTCCGATAACAATTCCGCTAGTTTGCGGACAGCCTCTTCGTTGACTTCGAACTTAGACATTGGATCCCTATTCGCTAATTTTTAAAAGCCTCGCCATGGCCGTGATTGCCATAGCATAGCCATCCGCGCCAAAACCGCAGATGACCCCGGTTGCGGCCTTTGAAACATAAGAATGATTGCGAAACGCCTCACGGGCGTGAATGTTGGAGAGGTGGATCTCCACCACAGGCAATTCGCTTGCCAGAAGCGCGTCCAGAATCGCGACCGAGGTGTGCGTGTAGGCGCCGGGGTTGATCACGATACCCGCGCATTCGCTGCGTGCGGCTTGAATATGATCGACAATCGCCCCCTCGCTATTGGACTGAACACAACTCGCCTCCATGCCCGAGCTTTGGGCAACTGCCAGGCAGTCAGCCTCGATCTCGCCAAGTGTGGTAGCCCCGTAAATTTCAGGTTCCCGCGTGCCCAGGAGATTGAGGTTAGGGCCGTTGACAATCAAAATTTTTGTGTTCTTCGACAAGCCACCCCCCGTTTGCGCGGCTAGCGTTACCATGGTCCGCCCCGTGGCGCAATGCGACGATGAGAGACAATAGGCAGCCCACTTATCTCTGGATAGTCGAAAGCTTGCTTATACGGGGATGCCTATGAGACCAAAGCGCGGTTTCAGCTTGCTTCCCTGCGGGTTGCAGCAACGAGTTCACGCAGTTGGTCGAGTTCGACAGCGCCTGGTATCAGGGTCCGGCCAATAAACATCGCAGGTGTGCCCGTGACGCCAATTGCCCGGCCAAGCGAACGGTTGCGCTCAATCGCCTGAGCGATCTCTACCGAGGCCATTTCCTCGATCAAGAGGTCGGGGTCAGCGCCAACCTGCTTGGCGATTCGACGTAGATGGCGTTCGCCCAAGTCGCCCGGATTTTCCATCAATGCGAAGTGAAAGTCCTCATACATGCCCTGCTTGGCCGCTGCAATCGCAGCCTTAGCACCTTCAAGCGATTGCGGGCTAAGGATCGGGAATTCCTTCATTATGACCTTTAAATTGGGGTCTTCTTTGATCAGGGCCTGCAAACGAGGGGCCGTCACCTTGCAATAGGGGCAGCGGTAATCGAAGAATTCGACTAGAACCACATCGCCATCAGGGTTGCCAAGTATGGGCGAATCCGGATCGCTCCAAAGCTGGGCTAGATTGGCCTCTAGGGCTTCGCGCTTGCCCTCCTCTTGAGCGATGCGCTCGCGCTCTTGGTATTCGCGAATCGCATCAATGACCACCTCGGGGTGTTCCAGGAGGTACTGGCGTACGATTTCCTCGATCGCGTCGACTTTTTCAGGTTCGAAACTGCTTTGCTCTTGGGCGAGAGCAGGCGGCGCAAGGAAAGTTGCAACTGCGAGCGCAGTCATCGCGCCGCGTACGAAAGCTGATGGCATGAAATTCAATAACATGATGCATTCCTATTATTACCGCAGCCTATTATTACCATGGCCCACAATTTCACGTTATGCCAGAAACCTTAATATTCTAGCGGCAATAGCCACTTTGATCCAGCCTTCTGGCAATCAAAGGCCCTTAATCTGTGTTTCTGATCAAAGGCGATAGTATTCATTAATTGTCCTGCTCTTCTATGCGGTGTTGCGCTGCAAGCTCGACATCTTGGGCTTGGATCCAACTGGCTGTGTTGTTCTTAAGGAGCTGCTGCGCCTTTTTGGCGTTCGCCAAGGCTTCCCGGTTTCTGCCGCGCGCGAGATTGGATTCTGCCAAGGCAAGCGCTGTCATGGCCAGATTGTCTTGGCGGCCATAGACGGTGGCGAGCAAGCGCCAGGCAAAAGAGTTATTCGGCTCCTCCTGCACGACTATGCGCAAATGTTTATGGGCCTCAACGTCATAAGCCGGGCGGTTCAATTCAATGAATACCCGCGCCAAGGCCAAATGGATCGTCGATTCGCGCGGTAAGGCGGCGATAGCCATTTCATAAGCGGGCAGGGCTTCTTCAAGGCGCCCATATTCAAAAAGGATCTGGCCGAGTAGCTCGTGGAAGTAAGGGTTCTTTGGCTCTGCGGCGAGCAGACCTTTCATCTGCCTCAAGGCTGATTTGTAATCCTTGGCACGGTAAGTTGCGATCGTTCTGGCATAGCGGGCGGCGATGCTTTGATCGCTTTTGGGGTAGTGCTTTAGAACCTGGCGCAAAGGCTCCAGATATCCACGAAGCTTCGCCACCATGCGATCATGCAGCTCTCGCAGATCTTTAG
>CAXMNO010000064.1:0-8317 GCA_964194655.1 uncultured Acidimicrobiia bacterium | reverse complement strand
CAGACCTGGTGAATACCGACCTTTTGACCGACCGCTTCAGCAGTCGCTGTCTTGTCACCGGTTACCATGGCGATCTGAAGGCCGAGCGCCTCCAAGGCCTTTATGGCTGCTGGAGTGCTTTCTTTAACCGGATCACTGACAGCTGCCAGCGCGGCAAGGCGGCCATCTACGGCAACGAAAAGCGGGGTTTTGCCTTCGTTTGCCAAGCGCTCGGCAACCGAACCCTCCGTATCCAAGCGGATCCCTTCTTGCCGCATGAGGCGTTCGGTTCCGATGAGCAAAGTCTTACCATCTACAACCGCTTTCAAGCCAAAACCAGGCAGCGCCTCAAAGCTTTCGACATCTGGTAGATGAAGATCTTTCTCCTTAGCCTTCTCAACGACGGCGCGCGCGATGGGATGTTCGCTCCTACTTTCAGCCGCTGCAAAGAGTGCTAGAATTTCATCCTCTTTGAGTTCGGTGCCATCAGCGGGTATCAGGTCGGTCAAACTTGGAACACCAAGCGTAATCGTCCCGGTTTTGTCCAAAAGGATCGTATCGGCCTTAGCCAAGCTCTCAAGAGCGTTTCCTTTTCGGAAAAATACGCCCAATTCCGCCCCTTTTCCGGTTGCGACCATGATCGCGGTCGGCGTCGCCAAACCCATTGCACAAGGACACGCGATCAGCAAAACCGATACGGTTGCAACAAAGGCGAAACTCAACGCTGGCTCCGGGCCAAGCACAAGCCAAGCAACAAAGGTAATAAGCGAAAGCAAAAGCACCAAGGGCACGAATACACCGGCGATGCGATCGGCAATCTTTTGGATCTCAGGCTTGGTTGCCTGCGCTTCCGCCACCATGCGAATGATACCGCTTAGAAATGTGTCGCGCCCGACCCTGGTCGCCGTGAAGCGGAATGTGCCCGTGGTATTGACCGTTCCGCCGATAACCTCATCGCCGATTGTCTTTGCAATTGGCAGCGGCTCGCCCGTCATCATGGATTCATCGACGTTGCTTTTGCCCTCATAGACATCGCCATCGACGGGAATGCGTTCACCCGGACGCACTTCGATCTTATCGCTGATCTTTACTTTTATAAGTGGTTGGTCAATCCAACCATCCTCGCCAAGCACGCGTGCGCTTCGCGCCTCTTGATCCAGCAAGCTTCGAATTGCCGAGGCACTGCGGCCCTTTGCTAGGGCCTCAAGCAGGCGGCCGAATAGGATCAGTGTCACGATGACACCGGCTGCCTCGAAATAAGAGCCTGCGGTGCCTTCGGGAAATAAACCAGGCGCCAATAATGCGACAAGGGAATATCCGTATGCGGCAGAGCTTCCCAAAAGCACCAATGCGTTCATACCGGGTGCAAAGTGACGTAGCTCGCGCCCGCCGGAGGTAAAAAACCGGCGGCCCGACCAAAAGAGCACCGGGCTTGCGAGTAGAAATTCGACTGCTGTCCAACCACCCGGCACAATTCCGCCCGCCGGCAATAATTGGTCAAGCCAATCACCGAAGGCTGGCAAATGGCGGCCCATCGCGATTGCAACGAGCGGAAGCGTGAAGAGCGCTGCGAAAATGACATCGCGCTTTAGGCCGGCAACCTCCGCCTCATCAGTGATACGTGCGATGTCATTCGCCGCACCTTCATCGATCGAAAAGACCTTCGCGTCGTAGCCAATATTAGCGACCGCCAAAATAAGCTCCGCACTTTTGGGGCCATCGTCACCAAGATCAACGCGGGCGAGATGGGTTTGAAGATTAACGTTCGCACCACGGACGCCTGGGACACCGCTAAGAGCACGCTCAATGCGCGCAACGCAGCCAGCGCAGCTCATTCCTTCAATTTCAAGATCAATTTCTTTCAAAGGCGCTGAGGTCGCCATGCCCACTTACTCCCAACCTGTGATCAACGGTATTTCAGAACTTCCATCAATTCCGACACCATTTCTTCGACATCACCGCGCGCTTGCGCGGTCGCGACGTGGTGCTTTAGATGGCTTTTTAAGACCAATTCCCCGACCTTCGATAGCGCACCTTCAACGGCCTTCACTTGCTTCATGACATCGACGCAGTAAACACTCTCTTCGTCAAGCATGCGGTGAACGCCTTCCACATGCCCCCTGATCGAGAGGAGGCGTCGGCGGGCATCTTCACGAATATCGGGATCTAAATGGAGGCCAGAACAGTGTTTTTGACCCATTTTATAATTCCCTCTCACTCCATCTTTCCCACCCCACTAGGGGTGGGGTCTCTAGAATATAAGACAGCCCTGTGCTCAATTCAAGATTTTGGCAATTTATTGTAAATTAACCGCTATAGTCTTGGTGGCTTTGATGCTTGCAGCGGACAAATAACGCAAACGAAATAAAAGCAGGGTGTGGACTTGTCGGTCGTTGAAAAGCGCCTCTACGGTTTCTTTGGGCTCATCGGTCTTGTTGTCTCTATGGCATTTATTTTCGCCGTGTTGAACACAAGATTTGAATCCAATTGGGATCCGAATAATTTCTATTTCTCAGGCGATTTTCCGCTTTTCTGGGCTGCCATCAAGGTAGTGAATTCCGATGATCGAGAGAACCTTTATGACGAAGGCATCTACTCTCAGGCCCTGACAGACGTAACAGGCAAAGATGACAAGCTCATTTGGCCTTACCCGCCCAGCAGTATGCTATTCCTGGCACCTCTCGGGAACTTTGAGAGCCACACAGCCTTTTTTATCTGGCAAGCCGCAGGGCTGATTCTATTGGGGCTTGTTGCTTATAAAACCCTACCTGATGGGCGCTTTGCCGCTTTCCTCATACTAACGAGCCCTGCCACGGTCTATAACACTTTCTTTGCTCAGTCAGGTTCTATTGCTTGTGCCTTGCTGCTAGCAGGACTGCTTTTGTTGGAGCGACGGCCCTTGATCGCGGGAATTTTCATTGGGCTTTTGACGATGAAGCCACAATTGGGAATCTTGATACCGTTTGCCCTGCTAGCCGGTGGTTACTGGCGAACCTTTCTATCAGCGAGCGTAACTGTTCTCGTCCTTTTCTTGGCCAGCAGCGCTTTTCTCGGCTGGGAAATTTGGATCGATTATTTGGAGGCCGTGCCAAGTTCCACCTTGGACCGTCACTTGATCGGGCCAGAGGCTGGGCAAATGCCGACCCACCTACCCTCCATTCCCACGATAACAGCAGCGGGTCGGGTTCTTGGGATTGATAGCGGCGTGACTTGGTCTTTGTTGGTTTTCGCTATTGCTTTAGGCTCGCTCGCGGTCATTTGGGCATTTCGGCGGCCCGGTCCATTTCATTTGAAAGTCGCTCTCACAATTGCTGCGGGCGCTTTGGCGGCACCTTATTTTCACAACTATGACCTCATCGCGATGACCGCAGCCCTCTACCTCATTCTGCAAAATTTGCCGGATAAAAGAGTTGTCACCCGCCTGGTTGCGCTTATTGCCTATTTTTCACCGTTCTTGATTTTGCTTTTCACCGTGGCCGATCTTCCAGTGGGGCCATTAATCCTTCTCGCCGTTTTTGCTGCAGCCTATTTGCGTCTTCGCGAGCCGCACGCTTTTCGGCCAAGGCCGACCCGACCCTAATAAAAAAATTTACCCACGATCGAGGCCTGCAGCGTCGAACATTCCGCTTCCCGCGATGCCGTCAAAAATAAACTGAACCGCAAGAGCCGTTAACAGTACACCGACGATCCTGGAGATGACATTCAAGCCCGTTAGCCCCAAAAAGCGGCTAATTCGCCCAGCTAATAGGAGGAATACAAAAGCCAAAACTAGGTTCGCTAGAAGGGCTGCGACCACTACACCTTGACGTTTGAGGTCATCGCCTGCCTCCGCCATTAAAAGAATGGCGGCCCCCATCGCGCCTGGACCAGCCAAGAGTGGCGTAGCTAAAGGAAAGACGGAGACATCCACCTTTGCCTCTGCCTCTAAAGCTTCTTCTTTCGTGGTGGAGGTTCCGCCTGTTGATCTGGCGAAAACCATGTCGATACCGATTAAAAGCAACAGAATTCCACCGGCTGTTCGAAGTGCGGCTAACGTAATCCCCATATGCCCCAGGACTGCCTCGCCAAAAAAAGTGACCACGAGCATGATGCCGGTTGCAATCAATACGCCGCGTGTTGCCATGGCCCGGCGTTCGGAAGCACTATTGCTATGTGTAATGCCGGCGTAGATTGCCGCCACATCGACCGGGCCGATGGTCGCAAAGAAAGTCGTGAAGGCGATAAGTGCAATCTCGAACATAACACCCATGCTCCCAGGCGAAGCCTATCGCCGTCAAGTTCCGGGTTTCCTGCCTGCAAAATCACGCAAACGAAAATCCTCGCCCTAAAAGCCAAGACAAGCACACGCGAATCCCTTTAAATCTAAACTGAAGCAGAGAAACTTTGAGCGGCCCGAGATTGAATGCCCGACAAATCAGCAATGGTAGATCATCGGAAAATGCGCTCTCTCGCATTCGGTGGGCTCATCGCGCTTGCAGCCGCCATGGGCATTGGGCGGTTTGTTCTAACACCGATCCTCCCCTACATGATCGAGGATCTCGACCTTTCCAAAGGGCATGCGGGACTGATCGCCTCTGCGAATTTCCTAGGTTACCTCGTTGGTGCCCTGATCGCCGTTCTGCCTCGTTTTGCGAATCGAAAACGCCTTTGCTTTTTCGCTGGACTAGCCCTTAGCGCTCTCACAACTGGAGCGATGGGCTTTTATGCTGATTTAAATAGCTTCCTTCTCTTTCGGTTTTTGGGCGGCATCGCGAGCGCTTTTGTCCTCGTCTTCGCATCCGCATTGGTGCTGGAGCGACTGAGTGCAGCAGGCGCACCTAAATTGAGCGCACTCCATTTTGCCGGTGTAGGCGTTGGCATCGCTATTTCCGCGCTACTTGTCGCAGGCGTGGGTTCGCTTGGATATTCCTGGCGGGCCCAATGGATCACGAGTGGCCTAGTGTCTCTTCTAGCCTTGGGTGCTGTCGCTTGGCTTGTCCCTGGGGAATACGAGGCGCCTCATACGCAAAATCCGGATGATAACGGCCAAAATAAAGGCCGGCTCACCGGAACGATCATCGCCTATGGGTTATTCGGGTTCGGCTACGTCATTACGGCGACCTTTATCACGACCATTGTTCGCGAAGAGGCGGCCTTGCGCTCCTTGGAGGTCGCGGTGTGGTTGGTGGTTGGCTTAACAGCCGCTCCCTCGGTCGCGTTTTGGACCTGGGTCGGGGCGCGAATTGGCATAGCGCATGCCTTTTCCTTGGCTTGCCTCATCGAGGCAATTGGCGTGGCCTTTAGCGTCTTGTCGACCAATTCCATCATCATTCTGATTTCAGCCGCTTTCCTTGGCGGGACCATCATGGGGATCACTGCGCTTGGCCTTATGCAAGCACGGCGTCTCGCAAAGGCAGCACCTCACAGAGCCATGGCTTTAATGACGGCTTCATTCGCTCTCGGCCAAATGATCGGGCCGAGCTTTGCAGGTTTCCTGCACGACATTTTAGATAGCTTTATTACGGCATCGCTCGCGGCATCAGCCGCGCTCGTCGTTGCTGCGCTTTTAGTTCAATTCAGAAAATAGATTAGTTTAACTGTATAACTAACTGTTTTATATTATTACATTATACTTATAATGTTTTCCTAAAAATCGTCTTGTATTATTTCAATGTTTCATGAATTATTGAAATATGGAGATTGAAGCAGCTATCGAATGTCTCGCGGCCCTCGCGCAGAAACATCGCCTCAACATTTTCAGGCTCTTGATTAAGGAGGGTCCCAATGGTCTTCGCGCTGGCGAAATCGCGCAGCAGTTGGGGATATCACCTTCAGCGCTATCCTTTCACCTAAGTCAACTGGAAGGGGCTGGATTGTTAAGATCCTGGCGCGTTCAACGCAGCATTCTCTACGCGGTGGAACTTCGGGGTATTAGAGGCCTTTTGGTTTACTTGACTGAAGACTGCTGCCAGGGCCATCCGGAGATCTGCGGCGGCCTCACGAATCTCAGTCCTGCATGATGCCAGCGAAGGATGCTCGAATGCCGGAAAATTCACTTAATAAATTTTCACTGAGAAAACGCCTCGCGGCAGAAGCTCTTGGCACGGCGTTCCTCCTCGCCACCGTTGTAGGCTCGGGGATTATGGGAGAGCGTCTGGCTGATGGCCAGTTGGGCCTTGCCCTCCTTGGCAACACGATTGCAACCGGCGCCATCCTTGTCGTTTTGATCTTGATACTCGCGCCGGTCTCTGGGGCGCATTTCAATCCGGCGGTAACTTTCGCCTTTTTGCTGCGCCGCGAGTTATCAGTACGAATCGCGCTTTTTTATGTTTTCGCGCAGGCAGTTGGCGCGCTGGCAGGCGTTTTCGCCGCCCACTACATGTTTGAAGAGCAGATATTGCAGATATCAGTCAACGCTCGAAGCGGCCCCGCACAGTGGTTTTCCGAAGTGGTTGCGACATTCGGTCTTTTAGCAGCAATTTTGGGGACTCTTAAATGGCGCCCGGAAGCCGTCCCCTATGCAGTTGGACTTTTCATTACCGCTGGCTATTGGTTTACGGCCTCCACCTCCTTTGCCAATCCAGCCGTCACACTTGCACGGAGTTTTACCAACACATTTTCAGGGATCGCCCCGGCTGATATGCCTGCTTTCGTGATCGCGCAGTTCCTTGGTGCAGGTCTCGCTGTCCTTTGCTTTGGCTGGCTTCTGGTAAGTCAGGCGGAAACGGCTGCAGCTGAGCAAGGCCCGCCCACACTTACATCTTAAAGGCCCACACTTACATTTTAAAGGAAAGCGGCCCAGGACCCTCAGCAATAAGGCTGGCCAGCAGGTTTAAGCCGTGGGTCAGTTTGTCCTCACGCGTTTCTGTAAGCGATAATCTTAGCGCGGGCGCAACCGCACCTGCGTTTATCGCGAAATTTTCAGCAGGCGCCACCAAAATTCCCCGTGATTTTGCCATACCAGCGACATCGACACCTTGCCAACGCTCACCAAGCGGAAGCCACAGATTTGGATTATCCGGCGCATCGCGACAACCGAGTCCAAAAAGAGCCGTCTCAGCGATAGCTTTTAAGCGCGTGATGACGCGGTTGCGTTCCTGTTCCAAGACATCGGCCGTTCCATCCTCGATCCAGCGGCAAGCGAGTTCCGCCATTAAGGGCGGCGCCATCCAGTTTGTCGTCTGAGCGGCTGCAAGAAGGTCTGCCAGAAGCTCACTGGGTGCCGCCAAAGCACCGATGCGCAGGCCCGGCGCCATCGTTTTCGATAGGCTTGAAATATAGATACTGCGCTCTGGATAAAGTGTCGCCAAAGGCGGCAAGGAATGGCGTGTAAACCTGGGGCTGACATCATCCTCGATGATGATGACGCCATGATCACTTGCAAGTTTTGCGATCTCGTTACGCCGCCCAGCGTCGAGCGTCGCTGTGGTTGGGTTTTGCGCATTAGGCATACAATAGAGAAACACCCGGCCACGGTCTTCGGCCAGGTGGCGGGCCAGGGAATCTGGCCGAAGCCCGCCTTCGTCAAGCGCCACCGCCTCGAGCCTAAGGCCGAATATCCGCGCTAAGCTTTTTATCCCTGGGTAGGTTAATTCCTCGACGATAAGCCGGTCACCTGGCTGCGACAAAGCAGCAAGGGTCACCGTCAATGCCTGTTGGGCGCCGCTGGTGACGATAAGGTTTTCCGCATCGAAATCCGCACCGTGATGCGCCAACCAGCGGGCCAGAACCCTGCGATGGCGGGGCTGACCTTGGCTTTCACCGTAATCCAGCATGCCGGAGAGATCAGCGTCACGCCCCATCTCGATAAGGGCACGGCGCAGTGTCTCCTCCACCCGGATATCCGGGGGCCTATTTAAGGTCAAATCGAGAAGATCTTCTTTGTCCGCCCCGTTATTGGGATGGCCATCGGCGCGAATAAAAGAGCCTCTCCCCACTTCTCGCGAAATCAGGCCGCGCTTTTCCGCCAATCCATAAGCGCGGTGCACCGTGCCAAGGGTAACACCGAGTGTTTCCGCCAAGGCCCGCATCGTTGGGAGGCGGGCCCCTGCTGCAAGGACGCCTTTACGCACATCCTCCCCAAGCGCATCGGCAATCGCCTGGTAGCGAGGTAATTCACTATGGCTTATCGCCGGGCACCACATTGTTTTCATAACAATAAAGTCATTGACCTAAATTGATCCTTTTCCATAATAACAAAGCTGAACATTTTAGCAAATTGTTATCGTAACAAAGTGAGCCGATGCGATGTCGACAACACTCTCGATCAATCTCAATAAAGTCGCCCTTCTGCGCAATCAGCGCGATATGCCCTACCCTTCTGTCTTAGAAGCTGCCCGTTCGGTAATCGCGGCAGGTG
>CAXMNO010000063.1:0-2047 GCA_964194655.1 uncultured Acidimicrobiia bacterium | reverse complement strand
AGTGCAAGCCCGATCCTGATCAGCCATGCAGGGCGTTGTTCTGGGGAGTGCGGCAACACAAACCGCAAGGGCCACATGATGTGCGGTGCCGACCGCAACAGTACCTCACGCTCGATGAGCGCCTCGCGCACCAAACGAAATTCATAATGCTCCAGATAGCGCAGGCCACCATGAATGAGTTTCGTACTGGCAGAAGATGTCGCCCCGCCAAGATCCGCTTTCTCGACCAGCAGAACCGAATAGCCGCGGCCCGCCGCGTCACGCGCAATGCCCGCGCCGTTAACGCCGCCACCCACTACCAGCAAATCGTATGTCGAGGTACTCATTCTGCAAACCAGTATTCTAATGGGACCTTTGCGGATTCATTGCACCCAGCAAAAAGGATTAAAACATTTAAAGTGAAAGAAATATCGTTTCAATCGAAAAAAAACGAAAAGACTAAAAGTTCACATTCGAAAACTTAATCATTACCAGCAATATCGAGTTCGACCCCAGAAGCTGCGACCAGTTCCGCCATCTCCTCTGTGAGAGGCTGGTCGGTGAAAAGCATGTCGATATCTGAAAGATGACCGAGGCGCACCATCGCATCGCGGCCGAATTTCGAATGGTCGGTTACAAGAAAAACACGCCTTGCATTGGCGACAATAGCTTGGGCGATGCGCACTTCTTGCGGGTCGAAATCCAACAGCGTCCCCTCATCGTCAATGCCTGAGATTCCGATGACGGCGATATCCACCTTGTATTGGCGGATCATCTCAATGGCAGCGGCGTCGATAATGGCCCGGTCACGGTTTCGCAGCCGGCCACCTGTGATCGTCACTTCAAAGGTGGAATTTTCGGCTAAGATATTCGCAACATTGAGATTATTTGTAACGATCCGTAGCCCCTCATGCTGCAAAAGCGCAACCGCCACAGCTTCAGTCGTGGTCCCGACATTCAACATTAAGGAAGCATGATCGGGAATGGCACTTGCGACCCTTTGGGCGATGCGCCGCTTCTCCTCGCTCATGATGACTTGGCGGGTGTCGTAGGCGATATTCTCGACAGAAGAAGGTAGTCCCGCCCCACCGTGATAGCGTTGTAAAAGCGCTTGATCGCAAAGCTCATTGATATCGCGTCGGATCGTCTGTGCTGTCACGCCGAAGTGCAGAGCCAAAGCTTCGATCGCAACGAAGCCCTTTTCCCGCACGAGGGCTAAAATTTGATCTCTGCGTGGTGTAACCGCCAAGTTTTCTTCCTTGAGCTATCGCTTGCCTGACCCAATTTACTAAACCACGTCAATTTTCGAAACCGAAAATTACACCCAGCTCGATTTTGCGCCCAACTTCGGATTTATCCCTCGCGCAAAGTTCACTATATTGAACAGCGACGAAAGCGGAGCAGAGAGCCCTTGATGCCAGAAAGCGCTTTGAACGACCCCCTAGACCTGGGCGCGCGCCTGCAAGGGCTGCGCAAGGATCGTCACTTGACGCTGGAGCGGCTTGCCAAGGCATCAGGTGTTTCCAAATCGATGCTCTCCCAGATCGAGCGTGGCAAGGTCAATCCGACAGTCGCAACGCTTTGGAACCTGGCCCAGGCGCTCGGCGTAGAGATTGCGGAATTGCTTGGGGGTAGCGAAAGCAAAGGGAGTGGTCAGGCAGAGGCCCTTGAGCATCTGACATCACATGCGACCCCCGCCATTACTTCTGCCGACGGCTTGTGCCACTTGCGAATACTGAACCCGCGCGCCGGTGCCCTTTCTTTTGAGTGGTACGAGATGACGGTGGAGCCGGGTGGCAAGCTCCGCTCCGAGCCTCATGCGAAGGGCGCACGCGAGCACTTGAGCGTCTTGGAGGGGGAGCTATTCGTCGAGGTACCAGGCCACGAAGCACGCCTAAGAGCTGGTGAAACTCTGCGCTATGCCGCCGATCAAAACCACACCATCAGCAGCGCGGGCGAGCGCCCTGCTAGGGCTCTCTTAGTCGTCGAGTTTGGGTAGGAAGGAATAGAAAAGCTCAAATGAAACTCTGCGGCACAATCCGCAATCAGACGCAGCGCCCATCAGTAT
>CAXMNO010000062.1:0-6835 GCA_964194655.1 uncultured Acidimicrobiia bacterium | reverse complement strand
CGCAGCGCTTCCGCCAAGTCGACGCCTGATTCATCGGCAACCCGACGCGCGCGGCGATAGCCCGGCAGAGAGCTGCCTTGATCACCCGGCCAATCGAAGACCAATACCGGCGAGTTGATATCCAGCACATGGCCAAAAAAGGCTGTTTTTTTGAGCGCTGAAGGAAAGGCCTCTTTATAGCCGTGCAGGATGATAAGAAGGGAGCGATGAGGGGAATTCTGGACCTGCTCCCTTAGATTCTGGACGAAATCAGCATCTTCCAGCTTTCGGATATTTTCGATGCGGATTTCCTCGTTTTGAAACCACTCAGACGGATTGATGAGCATACCGAGCCCCAACGTGGGCTCGATCTTGGTATCGAAAGAGCCAAACTTCAGCAGCTCTTCTCTTTGGTTCCCGTATTGCTCTTCAATTGGCCCTTCACCGGCTTCCTGGCGGCGGTTGGTGATGTAAAAATAACGGTAGGTGCCTTGCTCGGCGAGTTGGGCAACAGTCATTCGACGAAAGAGGAAGGCCTCGGCATGGCTCAAGGCGAAATCCGAGGTGATGTAGATTTTGTAGTAAAACCATCCTGCTGCCACGGATATGAGCAAAACGAAAACCGCTATGCCTAACCACAGTTTCCGCTTCCAACTCTTCATCGTGATAGCTTCCCCCGGGCTTTGAATGCTGCTCCTTATGAAATGGAAGCAACTTTAATAGGAATATTATCACAGTAAATTTTTTAGACCTAGAGCACTTTCAGCAAAAGTGTGTGCGGTTTTGCGCCCGGAAAGTGCGTAATAATAAGAGCTTAGAGCGCTTTCTGCTCCTCTCATCAATCGCGATGTTGAACCCAGCTTCGTCCGCGTTACAGTGGCAATCTGGTCGCATAGGAGATTCGTGACATGACGCAACAACCAAGCGCGCTGGAACTGCCCGAAAGCTCACTCGACCCAGAGGATTGGGATGCTTTTCGCACGCTCGCTCACCGCATGTTGGATAGCGCCTTGGATCATATGGCCGGTGCGCGCGATCGGCCGGTTTGGACAGCCGTCCCCGAAGAAACGAAAGAAGCCCTTAGGGAAGCGCTGCCGCAAGACCCGCAAGGGACAGAAAAGGTCTGCCAGGACTTTACGGACCTCGTTCTTCCCTATGCCACGGGCAACACGCACCCTCGTTTCTTTGGGTGGGTCCACGGAAGCGGCACGCCTGGCAACATCATCGCCGAGCTGCTGGCAGCTTCCATGAATGCGAACCTAGGCGGACGCGATCACGGGCCAATCTACGTAGAGCGCCAAGTAATCGAGTGGTGCCGCCAACTCTTCGATTTCCCCGAAACTGCCAGCGGCTTGGTCGTGAGCGGCACTTCGATGGCAACCTTTATCGCCTTAACCGCCGCACGCTATGCAAAAGCTGGCTATGACGTGCGCCAAGAGGGTGTGCGGCCGGATAAGGGCCGGATGGTTGGCTATACCTCTGCGGAGGCGCATAGCTGCATCGCCCGGACTTTTGATTACATGGGGATCGGCCAGGAAGCACTCCGCATTGTACCGGTCGATGATGAATACCGCATGGATATCGCCGCATTGCGCGCGGCAATTGAGGAGGACATCAAAGCTGGCCACCGGCCATTTTGTGTCGTTGGCGCGGCGGCAACGGTCAACACGGCTGCAATGGACGATTTGGATGCGATTGCCGATATCTGTCGCGAGCATGATCTTTGGTTCCATGTCGATGGCGCCTTTGGTGCCGTGGCGGCTTTAAGCGATACGCTACGGCCTCGCCTGAACGGTATCGAGCGGGCCGATTCCATTGCGTTCGATTTCCATAAATGGATGCACGTTCAGTATGACGCCGGTTTTGTGTTGATGCGCCGCGAGGATTTACACCGGGAAGCCTTCACGCTACGCCGTGAATACTTAACTGAAATGCCGCGTGGTTTGGCGGGCGGCAATCCTTGGTTTTGCGAGTATGGGCCGGAATTATCGCGCGGATTTCGGGCTTTAAAGGTCTGGTTCACCCTTAAAGAACATGGGATCAAGCGCATCGCACAGAAGGTTGAGGATAACTGCCATCAAGCAGCCTACCTCGCAGAAAAAGTAGCATCCCACCCCGATTTAGAGATGATGGCACCGGTTTCGCTCAATATTGCCTGCTTCCGTTACGCCCCGGCCTCTGTGCCAAAGGACAAGCTGGATCACCTCAACAGCGAGATCGTGATGGACCTGCAGGAAGCGGGCGTAGCCGCTCCCTCCACCACGACACTGCGTGGATCGACTGCGATCCGAGTGAACATCACCAACCACCGCACCACGCGTGCCGATATCGACATCCTCATCGACGCAGTCATAGCAGCGGGGAAAACGAAAATGGAAGAGGACTAGAGCACGTTTAATAATTTCCGAATCATTAAACGTGCTCTAAACCATTGTTGTCGCGCGCTTTGCGAGCGCAAAACCGCACACACTTTTGCTGAAAGCGCTCTAGAGAGCGTTACCCGATTAAGAACGGCGGTCTGGCAAACTCTCTTCAGGGATAACCCCGTAAGGACCGTAGGTCACATAGGAAATGGCGGCAAAACGCCCGCTATAGCTAAGGTCTAGTTCGCCTTTACTCCAGAAGGTCGCGCTTGCCATTTCCGCTTCTCTAAATTCGAAGCCGTCGTGTGGATGAATTGAGATAAAATGGTTCTCGCCCGTTACCGGGTTCTTGATCGGCTCGATCGAGGCTTCCATAACACCGGCGACGACGAACTTTCCTCTCCTGCCATCAAGATCCCATTCGAAGTCGATATCGGCGAAGATCGGATCTGGTTCATGCTCAATCGTCGATCCGTAGATGGCAAAACCAGTGGTCGGTTCCTGTTCCTCACCGCCCATGATCTTAAATATTGCCTCGGTTTGTTCCTCACTCGCCGCCTTATCGATAATGCTCCACCACGTGCCCTTTCCATCATGAACAGCACCCGGCCAACGATAGGCGCCCGCAATCCGCAAGCCATCTAGGCGAACATTACCGAAATAACCCTCGGTGATCTCCAACGCCATCACACCTTCGCAAGGTAGGCGCGTCGGCGGCGCATTGAACTCACAAGGGCATCCATAATCACAACTACAAGTCCCAATTTGCTTGGTTCTTATCATCCAATCTACGTAAGCCATCCCTGTTGACTCCTTTTAGGATCGGTCGTGAAGGAGAGAGACTAACGCAATTTTATTACAAAAATCAATGGAACTAGAATCTATCATTACTCAACTCAAAAATGGCCACGCCTAAAAGCCCGCGACCTGATGTCGGTAATCTTCCATGGCTACGATAGCATTCGGGCGCCATCGTCAAATGGCGCCGGCGATAAAATTCAACTGTGGAAGGTTGCCGCTGGTCGCCTAAGCGATAAACGCCATGCAAGGCACGGGAAAGATAGCTTCGCGCTTAACTAAATGACTGCCAGTGGATCGTATCCAGATGATTGCTGTTCGCCACCAAAGCCCGGTCATATTCCATCAGTTCAGCGGTCTTGTTCTTGACTTCCTCGCCATAGAACTTCTCAAGGAGGTGGAACATCACATCGATGGCTAGGGTAACGCCACCGCCGGAAATAATTGTTCCTGAGTCAACCAAACGTGCGGCAACAGGTTTTGCCAGCGGCGCGTAGTCGCCAAGCCTTTGAAGGGGCGCTTGCTCTCCTGGTGCCGCCAACCTGCGGGTGGTTACGGCGATCCCGTCTGCCATGCCGGCCGCGGCTAGAATCATGCCGCCCGTGCAAACCGAGGCGATCGTAGATTTGCCTCCGGCACCCTTTATAAAAGCGAGCGTCGCGGCATTATCGCACTGTTCGACCCAGCCCGGGCCACCCGTTACAATCAGAACATCGTAGTCGGGGCAGGTGTCATAGTCATAATCGGCGATTGTGCGAACGCCACTCGCGAGAACGACCTCACCGGCCTTCTCAGCCACCGAAAACATCTCGATATCCGGCTGGAAGCGGCGTGCCATCGATAGAACACCGGCGGTAGCCCCAACGTCAATCGGCTCCACGCCTTCATAAATCAAGATGGCAAACTTCATAGAAAAAACCTCACGCAAAAGAGCAAAAAGAACAATGAAACTATGTTGACCATTCGAGCTCAATAAGTCAACATTAGAAGTGTAATCTTGGCGCCCTGAACTTAGATTAACGAGGGGTGCCGAGGCGGTTGTGAGACCATCTAGATCGCTTGTTTTAGCCGTCTCTCATACGGTGGCAAGCGAACAGGGAGGTAACGAGCGCAATTGTTGTTGGATGAATCTTTTTACGCTTCGATGCAGCGCTAATTGCCGGACCTCCAGCTGATTATTTTTCCCAGTGTTATCGGGTCTGAGAGCGGAAGAAGAAAGCAAATCGAGGTGAATATCTGGAATGAGAATTGATACGAACTGCAAAATTCGTAGCCGGGCCAAGTACAAATCTAAAATTTTTGAGTACGTGAGATTCTAAGAAGCAAGATGTAAGGATTTTTTTGCTGTTCTGTCATAGAGATTTGCGATGCCTGACGAGACTTTAGAAAACTTAATTGGCCGGCGATTGAATGAGCTGCGGAAAATCCGCGGCGTGACGCTAGACCGTCTCGCCGAGGACACTGGATTTACGAAAGGTTATCTTTCGAAGATCGAGAACGCGAAGAAACTGCCGCCAATTGAGACTCTGTCGAAAATTGCCGCTGCCCTCAATACTGAGATTTCCTACTTCTTCCAGAAGAACGACGATGTCGAAACAGACGATGATTCCTTCTCCATCGTGCGCGCCCAGGAAAGACAGAAGGTCATTCGCGGCGGGTCGTCGTTTGGCTACGACTACGAGAGCATAGCTTACAAAAAGGCCAAGAAGTCGATTGAGCCTTTTATTTTTACGTTCCCGGAGAACTTGGACAGCGACACTTATTTCTCGCATGAGGGCGAGGAAATGATCTTCATTTTAAGTGGCACGGTGCAGTTCGAAGTCGCTGGGAAGAGTGCGATTTTATCCGCAGGCGACTGCGTCTATTTTGACTCAATCGTAAAGCATCGCGGCAGGGCTTTGGGGGGCGAGGCCACTGCATTGGTGGTCATCTATCAGCCCGAAAACGCGGCGTCTTAGCAACCTTCAAATTATCGCAATTCAGGCAAGCGCAGGCTAGAAATTTCCGGCCTGCACCCGCACTGAATTTACATGCTTTGCTTGGTTTGCCGCGGCCTTAGGGCTGCGACGTCTCACCTGCTACCGCCTCACCGCTTGCCTTGGTTTCCCTCGGACTACCGTCGGCTAGCCAGTATCCAAGCCCCAGGAAGAGTGCACCAGATAAGATATTGCCCACCGTCACCCACAGCAAGTTGTGGCCTATACCGGCAAGGTTCAGGTTTTCCATTCCACCGGCAAGCGCGGAAACACCGAAAACGGTCATATTGGCGACCGAATGTTCGAACCCGCTTGCGATAAAAGCAAAGAGGCACCAGAAAATCAAAATGCACTTCGCGACATCGTTCTGTGTGCGTGCACTCATCCAAAGCGCAAGGCAAACCAGCCAGTTGCAGAGCATGGCGCGCATCACAAGCTCGATCGCCGGGCTGTTCATCTTGTAGGTTGCGACCTTGTCGATGAATTCAAAGCCGGAGGTCGCAACACTCGCCCCACCGACGACGATCAAGACCGAAAGGATCACGGCACCAACCAGATTACCGCTCCAGCTCATAATCCAAGAGGCCAGCAAATCACGGAAAGATACCGATCCCCGAAGCAGGCCGATCGTCATATACATGACATGACCGGTAAAGAGCTCGGCACCGGCAAAAACCACAAGCGTTAGCGCAATCCCGAAACTGGCCCCCATGACGATACTCCGCCATGCCGGGTCGGCGAGATGGCCGACGCTGAAAATGACGACAATTCCAATCCCGATGTAGGCCCCGGCCATCATGGCCGAGATGAAGAAGCCAACCGGATTGTTCCGCAAAAAAACGACCTTATCGGCCGCTGTTTTGGTGAAAGTCTCCAATGTCCCTTGGTACATATTTTTACTGCCCTCAATCAAAAACTAGGTTCGGCAGCCACAGCGCGATCTGAGGAAAGGCGATAACCAAGCCAAGACCAACAAGCTGTAACAAAACGAACGGTACGATCCCCTTATATATATCCGTCATCGAGACGCTCTTAGGGACAATTCCCTTCATGTAGAAAAGCGTGATGCCGAATGGCGGTGTCAAAACGACGTCTGAAGATTGATTGCCACCAAAAGAGCGAACCAATGCATCAAATTAGCGTCGGGTACATGACCGCCAAAGTCCAATGCGCCTATGATCGGCGCAAAGACGGGGATGACGATAAGCGTGATCTCGATCCATTCAAGGAAAAAACCCAAACAGAAAATAATGGCCATCATAATGAACAAGCTCGACCAGGGGCCTAGGCCGACTTGGGTCACGATCTCCTCGAAAAGATAATCTCCGCCAAGGGAACGGAAGACATAGGCAAAACCCGTTGCACCAACGAAGATCAAAAACAACATGGCGTTGGTCAACATGGCTCGTTTCAGCACATCTGCCAGAACTGCAAAATTAAGGCGCCGGTTCGCTAACGCCAACAGTGTCGCACCTAAGGCTCCCACACCGGCTGCCTCCGTCGGTGTTGCCCAACCAAAACCGATGGAGCCCAAAACGAGGAGCATCAATAAAAGCGGTGGGAAAAAACTTTTACAGGTAAGAAAGAAAATTTCTTTGCCATCCGTCGGCCCTTCATCCGGCGGCATCGAAGGCGCCCGATCAGGGTAGAGCTTAGCAACGACGAATATTTTGACCATGAAAAGTCCGGCCAATATAAGACCTGGAACCAAGGCTGCGA
>CAXMNO010000061.1:0-3484 GCA_964194655.1 uncultured Acidimicrobiia bacterium | reverse complement strand
CCAAGCCAGGAAGGTCTAGGAGGCAAGAACGATGGAGATCGCCGACTTTTTCCGACATTTGTTCTTAAGTGTCATCTTGATCATTGGTGGCTATCAATTTTACTTCTGGTGTCAGCGAAATAGCATTCGCACACCGCGCCGGTTGCTCTCCACCATCGATAAAAGGATCCCATACAAACCATCATGGGTTTGGATTTATAGCTTTCTTTATTATCCGGCCATTTTGGCCGTTAATTTGACCATCGAGACCTCTCAAGAGTTTATCCAGGTCGCTCTGTCTTATTTGGCGCTGCTTTTCTTCCAGATGACATTTTTCATGGTTTTGCCGGTGGAGACGCCTACCCATTGGCGATCTTACAATAAGGGGCGGGGTGCCTCAGAGAGACTTTTGGCCTTTGTCCAAAGCATTGATGGGCCGGCCAATTGTTTTCCGAGCATGCACTGTTCGGTCGCTTCGATGACGGCTCTTTACTTGGCTCCTGAAATCGGCCCCATCGCTTGGGCTTTTGCAATTCTAATTGGCCTTAGCTGCCTGTTCACCAAACAGCACTACGTCGCCGATGTTCCAGCCGGTCTCGCACTAGGTGCAGCGACATTCTGGATCTTTCAGCTGTGATCTCGGATGAGATCCTAAGGCGGAGGATTAGACGCCGTGATAAGGAGGACATGAAAATGATGCGGAAACCGGATTTTGCTAAATATTGCAAATCATGGCGAGCGTTTTTCCTGGGACTTACGGCGAGCCTTAACCTAGGTGGCTGCTCGATCGAGCGTATGGTGGTCGACAACTTGGGCGATGCGCTCGCGAAAGACAGCTTGGTCTATAGCGGTGAAGAAGACCCCGATTTAGTCGCAGAGGCATTGCCGTTCGGACTAAAGACGTTTGAGAACCTGCTACAGGTCTCGCCGGAGCATAAGGGACTGCTTCTTGCCTCGGCTCGCGGGTTTACCGCCTATGGTTTCTTTTTGCAGGACAAGGCCGATAGATTAGAGGTGAGCGATCTCGCCCAATCGAGGTACCTTCTCTCAAGGGCATCAGCGCTTTACAGGCGAGGTCGGGAATTCGCTCTGCGTGCACTTGATCTGCGCTATAAGGGGTTTTCCAACGCTCTCAAATCCGACGACCTAGCGCCGATAGAAATTACAAAGCTCGAAGACGTCCCCTTTCTCTATTGGGCAGGTGCCGCCTGGGGCGGGGCCTTAAGCGCGGACAAAACCGATCTTGCGCTGGTCGCTCAGTTGCATGCGCCAGGAGCCCTCGTTGGGCGCGTACTGGAACTGGACGAGACTTTCCGAGACGGCTCGGCCCATGAGTTTTTCATAGCTTACGAGGCCAGCCGGCCGGGAGGAGACCTAGAACGCGCGCGCTATCACTTTCAGCGCGCCCTCGCGCTCTCCGGCGGTCAGCGCGCATCTGTTTATCTGGCTTACGCCGAGGCAGTGGAATTACCACGGCAAAACTTGTCTGAATTCCGACGGCTCTTGCACCAGGCAACCGATGCGACGCTCGATGCGCCGGAACAATACCGTCTCATGAATGCGGTCGCCTTCCGTCGTGCCGTCTGGCTGGAAGGCCAAATCCCCGATCTTTTCCTGATCGCAAGCTAAAGGAGGTCTGAGATGATAAAGCGCCGGATTATACCTTTGATTGCCTTTTTGCTCCTTATTGTAGCATCCCCAGATGCTAGAGCTGACGCCGTGAAACTAGGTACTATTGCTCCCAAGGGGTCACCTTGGCACGAGTTGATGCAAGATCTATCGGAGGCTTGGAAGGAGGCCTCACAAGGCCAGTACTCGTTACGTATCTATCCAGGTGGAGTGGCTGGCGACGAAGCGGATATGGTGCGAAAGATGCGCATAGGTCAGCTTCATGCCGCCGCCCTCTCCGGGGTTGGGCTGCACCGGATTGCCCCTGAAATTCAGGCTCTACAGCTACCGATGATGTATCGCGGCAACGACGAACTCGATTATGTCAGGGCAAGAGTAGGCGGTTCGATCGAGAAGATTATCGAGGAACGCGGCTTCAAGGTTCTGGCATGGGGTGACATAGGCTGGGTCATGTTCTTTACCCGAAAACCGGTCGTCCATCCTGATGACATGAAGCCGCTGAAGCTTTTTACCTCGGCCGGCGACACGGTCGTGGCGGAGGCATACATGGATGCCGGTTACCAAGTCGTTCCACTCGCTTCCACCGACATCCACACGGCTTTGCAGGCAGGACTAATCGATGTGGTTCAGACAACTCCCGTGGTGGCATTGTCTTTTCAATGGTTTGGTTTGGCGCCACACCTGACCGGCGTTCGATGGGCGCCCCTGGTAGGCGCCATAGTGATTTCCAATAAGGTTTGGGACGATATACCAAGTGAGTTTCAGACCCGGCTGTTGGCGTTGTCCCGGGCTGCAGGCGCGCGTCTGCAATCTTCGGTACGATCGCTTGAGGCTGAGGCGATTTCAGTGATGCAACGCCATGGCCTGTCCTTTCACCCGGTCCCGCAAGAACTTCTGCCGGTTTGGGAAGAGCGCGCGCGCCTTGGCTACCCCGCACTGGTCGGGAACCACATACCACCTGAACTATTCCGCGAGGTGGAGCACCACCGGAATGTCTACCGGCAAATGAACGCGGTGAATTAGCAATGAGCATAGCTGCACCAATTTCCGCGACAAACATTGCCCGGCGCATTGAAGACGGAACTTGCGTCTTGATTCTGCTCGCCGTGGCGGCCGTGCCAGTTTTGGAGTTGGTGCTGCGCAATCTCTTCGCCATCGGTTTGCCCGGAGCGTCGGGTTTTGTACAGAATTTTACTCTGTGGGTCGGTTTTTTGGGAGCCATGATAGCTGCGCGCGAGGGCCGTCACCTGCGCCTAGTGAGCGCACTACCCGGTTCACTTAATTCACTAGCGCCCATTACGAGCATGATAGCCTCCTCCGCAACTATTTTCGTTGCCGTGGCGCTTGCCTGCGCAAGCGCACAGTTCGTTCTAAGCGAAATGACGTCTCCCGATACCCTTGGACCTTACCTTCCACTTTGGACAGTCATGACCGTGCTGCCCGCATCGTTCGCGGTTATGGCCATTCGTGCCATTCCTCGCGACGGTTCTTGGTTGGTCCGAACTCTGGTTACCAGCCTTGCGGTCGCATTGGCCACGGCCTTTATTTGGAGTGGTGGCCTATCGCAGAATTTGCTTTGGGTCGGTTCTGTCCTTCTTGTTCTCGCGGCAATATTAGGCGCACCGATTTATGTGCTCCTAGGTGGAATGGCTTTGCTTTTGATGAAAGCCGATAATATTCCGATCGCAGCCATTCCCGTGGAAACCTACCGGATCGCAGTCTCGCCTCTCATTCCGACGATTCCACTGTTCACGCTGACCGGCTTTATCATGGCCGAGGGCGGCGCTAGCAAGCGGCTGGTTCGGCTGTTTCGTGCACTCTTCGGCTGGATGGTTGGCGGGCCGGGTATCGCGACAACTTTGGTTTGCGCTTTTTT
>CAXMNO010000060.1:0-3031 GCA_964194655.1 uncultured Acidimicrobiia bacterium | reverse complement strand
TTCGGTACGCGCTGCACCGGAAACCGAATAGTGGCCATCCCCATCACGCAAGGAGAGTTCAGCGGTTGCGAGCGTGAAATGCCCCCAAGTGGTCTCATAGTGGAGGTCCAATGCACTCGCATCTTCAGGTGATAAGATTGCGACGCCAAAGGTAAATAAAGCCGCTAAGGACCTGCATCGAAGGGATGGGAGGAATTTAGCCCGTCTCATGCCTTTGCCACTTCCCATAAATTCTGCCGTATGCCTTACTTGTTCATAGGTGATAACTTTACTGGCATTGCTTTCGAAATATCCAGTCACTATCTTCCCCAAATTGAGCATTTCAGCGCTCATGCCCCTAAAAGCGGTGATGTCTTAAATGATTGCGTCCCTTATCAGGTCGATTTTTCTTATCTTCGTCTTCATAGTTGTTGCAGGCGCAGGACCGCAAAGTACACCAGACCCCTACCTCAAACCCATAGCCCTAGACCCATCGGTGCAGCCCCTTCTCGATCTAATTTCCAACGAAACCCTATTGGAAGATGGCAAAGACCCGGACACTAAAGGCAATGAGCCCAGCCAAAACCCAAGCTGTTGCAAGATTTGCCGCAAAGGTAAAGCCTGTGGCGATAGCTGTATTGCTGAGGAGAAGATGTGCACGCGCCTAGAAGGCTGTGCTTGCGATGCTCATCAATAAGACGGGGCAAATCGTCCTTGGGCTTGAAACTTTGCCAGCGAAAAGGGAAATTGGGTCTTGGATAGTTTTACTTTTACCAAATCCGGATTGGATTTATAGCGATGACCGCCGACGCCGCAGCATCTGAAAGCCCACTGATTGTCTCGCGCAACAATAAGGGCGTTGTGACTCTGAAATTGAACCGCCCACGCCAGTACAATGCCCTCTCCACGGAAATGATGTCGGCGATGGAAGAAGCTCTTGGGCAAATTCGCCATGACCAGGGCGTTCGCGCCGTTGTGATCGAAGGGTCCGGGCGCGGATTTTGCGCTGGTCATAACTTGCGTGAACTACGCTCTGGCGGGCAGGAATTTCTTGAGCAGGTCTTCGGGCAATGCAGCCGCCTAATGAAGGCAATCACGCGCCTACCCCAACCCGTCATTGCCAAGGTCCATGGGATCGCCACTGCTGCTGGTTGCCAGTTGGTTGCAACTTGCGATCTTGCCGTTGCGGCCAGTGATGCCTCATTCGGCACGCCTGGTGTCAATATCGGTCTTTTTTGCTCAACACCCATGGTCGCGATCTCTCGCAATATGCCGCGCAAGCGTGCCATGGAAATGCTTCTCCTTGGTGAGACGCTCGATGCTGAAACCGCAGCGAGCTATGGCCTCGTCAATATTGTGGTTGACCCAGATGAGCTGGACGAGGCCGTTGACCAGCTTTGCGAGCGGATTGTCGCGAAGTCCGGCCTAACCCTATCCATCGGGAAAGAGGCGTTTTATCGCCAAATCGATTTTTCCATCGATGAAGCTTATAGCTATGCCTCTGAAACGATGACCCGCAATATGCTTGCCCGCGATGCAGAGGAAGGTATCGACGCCTTTCTCGAAAAACGTGACCCCACTTGGGAGCATCGGTAAAGTCGCATCGGCGATCGGCCTAGCAAAATATCATCCATTTCTAGTGAAATTTCGGAAAAGAGACGGAAGAAAATAGTGCGCCATGAATAATTTGCAGAAATTCTGGGAACTCGTCCTCGATGTTTGGGACAAGGGCGTATTCGGTGTCGATCTGGGCCGCATCGCGACGGCCCTCTTTATCTTATTGGGTTTCCTGATTCTTAGGCGCTTGGTGACCCGGTTTTTGCTGAAACGCATCGTTAGCTGGGCCGGTCGCAGTACCAACAAGTTTGATGATATGATTGTCGAGGCCCTTGAAAAACCCTTGGGCTGGGTTCCGGTCATCCTCGGTCTCTTTATCGCAATAGAATATGTCCACCTTGTTGAACCGATGGCGGCAATTGCAGAAAATGGCTTAAGATCATTCGTCGCCATTATATTCTTCTGGGCCTTCTTTAATATTGCAGGGCACCTTTCCTTCCTGTTGTCGCGCCTGGAGCGGATCTTCACCAAGCCCATGGTGGAGTGGCTTTTGAAGATTATCAAAGGGGCGATCGTCTTTCTTGGCGCGGCGGCAGTCCTGGATATTTGGGGAATTAGAATTGGGCCACTCCTAGCTGGCCTCGGTCTCTTCGGTGTCGCGGTTGCCCTTGGTGCGCAGGACCTCATTAAAAACCTTATTGCGGGAATGCTGATCCTGGCCGAGCGGCGCTTCGAGCCAGGTGATTGGATACGCGTCGACGGTGTTGTCGAGGGCACAGTCGAGACGATAGGCTTTCGCTCGACCCTGATACGCCGTTTTGATCTAGCTCCTGTCCATATCCCCAACGGCCAGCTATCCGATGGCGCGGTGATAAACTTCAGCCGCATGACAAACAGGCGTATCTATTGGATGATTGGTGTCGAATATCGCACGACTGTTGCACAGCTGCGCGAAATCCGTGACGAAATAGAAAAATACGTGACCAGTAACGGTGATTTTATGCCGCCAGAGGAAGCGACGTCTTTCGTGTGTATCGACAGTTTTAGCGAATCTTCGATCGATATAATGCTTTATTGCTTCACAAGAACGACGAAGTGGGGTGAATGGCTCAAGATTAAGGAAGCTTTGGCCTATAAAATTAAAGAAATCGTCGAGGATGCGGGCGCCAGCTTCGCATTCCCCAGCCAAACGCTCTATATAGAAAATGTGCCTAGGGAGGAACCTGAGTCCTTCGCACCTCCCCAATCGCGTCCTAGTGCATGAAAAGGATCGGTTCATGACAGATGTAATGAATTATTCCAATGCTGAGATCTTGCGGATCCTTCACTCCGTGGACACGATGGCAATGGTCGGTGCTTCGGCAACTTGGACCCGGCCAAGCTTCTTTGCCATGAAATACCTGCAGGGAAAAGGGTTTCGGGTCATTCCGGTGAACCCCTCGCGTGCGGGTGGTGAAATCCTTGGCGAGCGGGTTTATGCCAATCTCCATGAAAT
>CAXMNO010000059.1:0-5061 GCA_964194655.1 uncultured Acidimicrobiia bacterium | reverse complement strand
GCGCTTAAGCCCACCATCGTTCGTGAGGAGCAAAAGACCTTCAGAGTTAAGGTCCAATCGCCCCACCGGTTGCAGTCGCGGCAATCCCTTTGGCAGATCATCGTAAATTGTAGGCCTGCCTTCGGGGTCGCGCGAAGTCGTCACACGCCCGCGCGGTTTATTATAGCGGTAGAGCCGTGGCGGTTCAGGCTTGGGAAGGACCTTCCCATCCACGCGAATTATATTCGCAGGTTCCACCGTCACAGCAGCGGTGTCGAGTTTTTTACCATCAAGAAGGACGCGACCTTCGGCAATGAGCTTCTCGGCGTCCCGTCTGGAACACAGTCCTGCGCGTGCGATCACTTTTGCAATGCGCTCGCCTTTTTTTTCCGTCATCTCTTTCAACTTTCGCCGCTTTCCGCTGGGCGGCGAATGTAGGGCGCGTATCCAATCTGTGCAATGCCTAGCAAGGGCTTGACCGAAGCCACGCCCACGGCCACTTTCTGTGGCTCTAACGTAGATCGGCAATGGAAATTGAGCGATTTGAACCAAGAACGACAAAAAAAGGATCCCATGGCGATTGCTATGGCCGAAGCGCGTACGGCGGCTGAGAGGGGTGAAGTACCGGTCGGTGCCGTGCTCGTGGATGGCCGCGATGGGACTCTCTTGGCGCGTGCTCATAACCGTGTGGAGGAATTACGCGACCCCACGGCGCATGCCGAACTTCTCGTACTGCAAGAAGCAGCGCGCCGGATTGGCGAAAAGCGGCTGCCCGAGGCGGATCTCTATGTAACCTTAGAACCTTGCCCCATGTGCGCGGGTGCGATTAGCCTTGCGCGTATCAGGCGCCTCTACTTTGCTGCCTATGATCCAAAGAGCGGCGGTGTTGAACATGGCTCGCGCGTCTTTGAGCAAGCGACATGCCACCACGCCCCGGAGGTGGTTGGAGGGTTTCGCGAAAGCGAGGCAGGAGAGATCTTGAAGAAATTTTTTCAGGCCAGACGCTAATTATCGCGTTCAAAACATCGTCATCGGCTCTGGCAAGCACCAAACGAATTCCTACCTTAATTGACAATTGCAAAGGGGACGCTTGATGACTGGACCTGCGGGTGGTGAGTTGCTCTCCATCGATCGAATAGAGGACTGGCACGCGCATATCTATTTCGATGCGGATAGCCGTGATGCCGCCTGGACCTTGCGAGAGCAGATCGAGGCGGAGTTCGATATCGAGATGGGACGTTTTCACGAGCGGCCGGTCGGCCCGCATCCGCGCTGGAGTTACCAAGTCCTCTTTGGGCCAGAATTATTTTCGCAAATCATCCCGTGGCTTGCCTTGAATCGTGGCGATCTTGTCGTCTTCATTCATCCAAATTCTGATGACGTATTGAAAGACCACCGCGACCGCGCCGTTTGGCTAGGGGCGAAGCTGGATTTAAAGCTGGATATTTTTAAATGAAACGTTTGTTCTGCCTTCTTATCGCTTGTCTAAGTATGGTGTCATTCCCTGCCCTCGCCGAGGAAGAGGTGCAGCTGGATCAGGCGTTGAAACAGGCACTTTTGGAGCTGCCGGTATTAGAGGGAAAGGCTCTGGAGGCCGACCATCTTGAAGATAGGGTCGTGGCCGTCACCTTCTTTGCCTCTTGGTGCCCACCTTGTGTTGCTGAGTTTCGTCACCTAAAGGTCGTGCAAGCACACTACGGCGATAAAGTCGTCGTTGTTGCGATCAATATCTATGAGGACTTCGGCGGGCGCGAAAACCCGGAACGGATGGCAGCATTTCTGGAGCGTACGGCACCGCCTTTCTTCCTTTTGAAGGGTGGGGAGAAAGTGCGCGAGGCCTTTGGCGGTGTGCAGCGGATTCCGACCGCCTTCGTATTCGATCCTTCAGGTAAGGCGACACTTCAGTTCATTCATGAGCGCGGCTCGGATGTGATGTTCACGACGCCCGAGGAGTTGGAGGCAGCGGTCGAGGCAGCCTTAGCTACAAGCTAGCTGAGCTATGCAGGTCTAGTGACTAAGCTATGCATGACCCGCGTATAGATTTTTCTTGCTTTCTCGCCGGCAAATCTTCATACACCGCAGCTTCCAGGATTTACTGGGTCAATCTACTGGTTAGCGGGGAGGACCGATGTCAAACGTGTACGCCCTCTTCCAATCGGGGATCGACTTGGAGCATGTGCCAAGCGCAACCGAGCAGGAAGAACAAACGATCATCGCCGGTAAGGTGCCGGTTAGTTGTAACGGCGCCGACTTAAGCGAAGACGGGCGCAAGGATTTCTTCATCGAGAAAGACGGTGAACGCTTTGCAGGGACTCACCTGATCATTGATCTGTGGGGCTGCGAAGGTATCGATGATCTGGATCACGTGGACCGGACGATGCGCGAGTGTATCGAGGCTGCGGGTGCGACCTTGCTCCATATTCATCTGCACCATTTTACGCCCAATGATGGGGTGTCGGGTGTCGCCGTCTTGGCAGAATCACATATCTCGATTCACTCCTGGCCGGAGATCGGCTATGCCGCGCTCGACGTTTTTATGTGTGGCGATGCCAAACCGCACCGTGCGGTCGAGGTCTTGGAAAAGAATTTCCGCCCCACCAAAGTTGAAGTCGGCGAACATCGTCGAGGGCGCGGGCTGTGAGCGATTGGATGGAGGAAGTCCTGCATGAGGATTTTCGCCTGAAGCTCAAGGTCGATAAAGTTCTCTTCGATAGCAAGACGGACCATCAAAGGCTTGTCCTCTTCGAGAATGCCAGCTTCGGGCGTGTGCTAACGCTGGACGATGTGGTGCAAACCACCGAACGTGATGAGTTCATCTATCATGAGATGCTCGCTCACCTGCCGATTTTGGCGCACGGCGCCGCCCAGTCGGTGCTGATCATCGGCGGTGGCGATGGTGGCATGGCTGAAGAGGTCTTTAAGCACCAAAGCATACAAAAGCTTGTTCAGGTCGAGATCGATCAAGGTGTCGTGGATTTCTCCAAGACTTACCTGAGTAGCATCTGTAAGGGTGCGTACGACGACCCACGCATGCATCTCGTGATCGCGGATGGCGTCGATTATGTATCGGAGAGCGAGGAGAGGTTCGATATCGTCATTGTCGATTCGACCGACCCAATCGGCCCGGGAGAAGTTCTCTTTACCGAACGCTTCTATGCGGCTTGCAAGAATATACTGAAGCCCGGCGGCATTTTGGCAACCCAGAACGGTGTGCCATTTCTGCAGAGTGATGAGTTGACCAATACGCTCTCCATCCTGAAGTCGCTGTTTCAAGACACAACTTGCTACATGGCAACCATACCCACGTATGCGGGCGGTCCGATGGCTTTTGGTTGGGCAAGCGATGAGAAGGCCCACCTTGAGGTGGCACTAGAGACATTGGAAAAGCGCTACGCCGATGCCGGGATTGAGACCCGGTACTATAACCCTGAGGTCCACAAAGCGGCCTTCGCCCTGCCGAACTATATTAAAGAGCTTCTTTAAGGCTACGGCGACCGCCTAGCGGCTGCTGCCTACCAGCTTTCGCTTTTTGCGACCGAGCCTGCAACGCTACCGTTTGCGGCGAACTGTTCGATTGCGGCTTTTAGGTCATCGTATTCCCCACAGCCCCAAAAGCAGAGGTCGTCCAGACGATCCAGCATCTTCTTCGCTTCTTCTGGGCGGTCGGTCTGGAGGTAAAGCTCGCCTAGATACTCATGGGCCGCGCGGTGTTTAGGGTCGGCTTCAATGGCCCGCCCGTAATAGTTCTCGGAAACTTCGAATTGTCCTAGTTTCCGGTGGCTATAGCCGAGATAGTTAAGCGTATCCGCGTCTTTAGGTGTCTTCTTCAAAACGCCTTCAAGCAGCGGGATGGCCTCTTGATACTTTTCAGCCTTGATCGCCTTTTGAGCTTGCAGGAATTCAGCCGGCTTTTCGGACACCCTGCTAGCACCTCCCGCCGCAATAACAGGGCTTGAGGTCAGCAAAAAGGCGGCAAGCATCAAGCTTAAGCCAAAGCAGATATGGCTGAGTGCAAAGCCGGGGTAGCTTTCAGTACGCATGGGGCCTCCAAATACGCTACGCGCCTTATAGTGTTTAACGCCGAAAAACGTTTACTAACAAGGACACCATGATAACACACTAAAGCACGGTTTTGGTTTCACTATCACGAAAGAGCGATGAATGTTGACTTACAGACCTGATGTCCAGCAAGAGGACTTGGAGCATTGGCCCTTTGAGGGCGAGGCCTCGAACTACAAGATCCTTGAAGGAGATCCAAAGGCATCGGGCCGTATGGATATGAGCGATTCGAAAAGCAGGCTGGGGATCTGGACTTGCACTCAAGGTGCGTTTGAATGCACAGAGCTGGGCGACGAGCTGCAGACGGTGCTGTCCGGGCGGCTACGCTTAGGCCGGGGCGATGGCAGTATTCATGAATTTGGCCCGGGCGATGCTTTCTTCACCCGCAAGGGCGAGCGTGTTCGCTGGCACATCCTCGAAGACGTGGTGAAGGTCTTCTATACCCACTTCCCCTAAAATCTAGTCCCGATCAATCGCGCGCCAACCAATGTCGCGGCGATAAAATCCTTCAGGCCAATCGATGGCATCGGCCGCGGCATAGGCTTCGCGCTGGGCTTGGGCGATTGTGGCGCCTGTTGCGGTTATGTTGAGGACGCGCCCGCCGTTGGCGAGAATTTCGCCATTTTCCCCCAACTTGGTTCCGGCGTGGAAGATCTTTACGACCTCTTCATCTCCATCAAATTGATCAAGTCCCTGGATGACGGTGCCTTTCTTATAGCTGCCGGGATAGCCTTCGGCGGCCATCACGACTGTCAATGCGGGCTCGTCATACCAACGTAGTTGGAAGTGAGAGAGTTGGCCGTCAACAGTCGCGATCAAGGCAGGAAGCAGGTCCGACATCAACCGCATGAGGACGACCTGACATTCCGGATCACCAAAGCGCACGTTGAATTCGATGACACTGGGATCACCTTCATCGGTGATCATGACGCCTGCGTAGAGCAAGCCTTGATAAGGGCGTCCTTCCTTCGCAAGCCCCGCGACCAATGGCCGGATGATCCGCGCCATGATCTTCTCTTCGAC
>CAXMNO010000058.1:0-6188 GCA_964194655.1 uncultured Acidimicrobiia bacterium | reverse complement strand
ATAAATTACATTTATACTACGATCATGCGCGATCTTCCTTCCCTACCCGCCTTACTTGCCTTTGCAGGCGCAGCGCGCCTTGGCAGCTTCACGGCTGCGGCAAAGGACATGGGAACGACACAGCCCCTCATCAGCCATCATGTCCGTGTCCTTGAGGCAGAATTCGGGAGACCTCTATTTCAGCGTCGCGCACGCGGCGTCACCCTGACCGAGGCTGGAAGGCAGCTCGCCGACGCCGTGGAGGCAGGTTTTGCGGAAATTGCCAGGGTCTCACGCGCCCTTAAATCGGATAGAAACCGCGCTCAAGTCACCGTGGCGACAGATTTTGGTCTTGCGACATACTGGCTGTTGCCGCGCTTGGCGAATTTCCGCAGCTCTAATCCCGATATCGAGGTACGCATTCTAACGACCCAGGGGCCAGTGTCGCCGGAACTCGACGCTGACTTCGCCATTGCCTTGGTGGCGGAGGAAAAAATGGCACCAGCGGCCCACACCCTCTTTCCCGAGCGTGTCCGCCCTGTTGCCAGTCCTAGCTTTTTGGAAAAGCATGGGCCCTTTGCCACGCCGCAAGATCTGACCCAGGCACCTTTGCTCCACCTCGAAGGCCACGAGGATGACTGGTTCACCTGGAAAAGCTGGTTTCAAGCAACAGGTATTGCAAAGCCAGCTTTTAAGCGCGAGCTGAGCTTTCACAGCTATCCCCTATTGCTGCAGGCCGCCATTGCCGGTGAAGGCATCGCGCTTGGATGGCGGGGTCTCATCGATGATCTTTTGGCCGCCGGGAGCCTTCGCTCCGCACTCGACATCACTTTGAAGAGCGGACGCCACTACTCCCTAATTCCGCTCAGCGCCCACTTATCAAAGGCAGGGGCAAGCTTGATGGATTGGCTATCCAATTCATGAAAAGACATGACGAAGGGGCCGATCCAAACTTGCCCCACTCTCAAGAAAGCTTTCCCTGAAGGCATTTTTTTGGCAGAGATGTCGGCAACGGACTGCAGCGTCCAGGCTCGCCCTTTCTAGGTGTATGAGAAAGACCAAAACATGAGTGCAAATCAGCCATCCGGCACCAAAGCCGAAGATTTGGAAGAAAATCGCGATTTCATCCGCGATATCGTTCGAGCCGACTTGGAATCAGGCCGCGAGACGAAGGTCATAACCCGGTTCCCGCCTGAACCAAACGGCTATCTCCATATCGGACACGCGAAATCCATTTGCCTGAATTTCGGGGTGGCGGCTGAATTCGGCGGCCACTGCACACTCCGCTTCGATGACACCAATCCTCTTAAGGAAGAACAGGAATATATCGATTCTATTAAGGAGGATGTGCGCTGGCTGGGCTTTGATTGGGGAGAGCACCTCTACCACGCCTCAGACTATTTCGAGCAGCTCTATCAGTGGGCCGAGCATCTTATCAATTCAGGCAAAGCCTATATCGATGATTTGAGCCCGGAGGAGATGCGCGAATACCGGGGAACACTCACCGAGCCTGGCAAGAATAGCCCCTACCGCGAACGTTCGGTGGAGGAAAGCCTCGACCTCTTCCAGCGCATGCGAGCGGGCGAATTCCCGAACGGCGCCCGGGTCTTGCGCGCCAAAATCGACATGACGTCTGGCAATATGAACCTGCGCGATCCGGTGATCTACCGGATCTTGCATGCGACCCATCCGCGCACGGGCGATCAATGGTGTATCTATCCCACATATGATTTCGCCCATGGCCAATCGGACGCGATCGAAGGGGTGACCCATTCCATCTGCACCACGGAATTCGAGGATCATCGCCCCCTTTACGACTGGCTGGTCGAGAGCCTGCCAGTTCCCAGCCGTCCGCATCAGTATGAGTTTGCGAGGCTTAACCTCACATATAACGTGCTTTCCAAGCGCCGCTTGATCCAGATGGTGACGGAAGGATATGTGACCGGCTGGGACGATCCGCGCATGCCGACCCTGCGTGGCCTGCGCCGCAGGGGCGTTCCACCTGAAGCACTTCGGGAATTTGCATCACGCATTGGGGTCGCCAAGGCCTATAACGTCGTCGAAGTGCAGTCGCTTGAAGCCTGCATGCGCGATATCTTGAACGCCGAAGCCCAGCGGCGCATGGCCGTCTTAAAGCCCCTGAAGGTCGTGATCAAAAACTACCCCGAAGGCCAAAACGAAGAGTTAGACGCCATCAACAATCCAAATGACGAGCGCGCGGGTGTGCGCAAAGTCCCCTTCTCGCGCGAGCTTTGGATTGAACGCGACGACTTTATGGAAGACGCGCCCAAGAAGTTCTTCCGCCTGGCACCCGGGCGCGAAGTCCGCTTGCGCTATGCCTATTTCGTGACCTGCAACGAGGTCATCAAGGATGAAGACGGCGAGGTGATCGAGCTTCGGTGCAGCTACGATCCGGAGACGCGCGGCGGCAACGCGCCTGATGGCCGCAAGGTCAAGGGCACGATCCATTGGGTCTCAGCCCCGCATGCTCTAGAAGCTGAGGTGCGGCTCTACGATCACCTCTTCAACCGCCCGGACCCAGGTGGAGATGGGGATTACTTAGCGGACTTTAATCCGCGCTCGCTACTGGCGGTCGATGATGCGAAGCTCGAACCCTCTCTTGCAGAGGTCGAGGTCGGAAAGGCCGTGCAGTTCGAACGCTTAGGCTACTTCGCACCAGACCCCGATGGCACGAAGGAACGCCCAGTATTCAACCGGACCGTTAGCCTGCGCGATAGCTGGGCGAAGGTTCAAACCAAGGGAAAATAGCGGCGAACGGCCCTCGGGTCTGCTCTAAACAACCCGTGCAACGCCACCGCGCCTCGCATCGCCCGCGGCTTGGAGCGTACCGTCGGCGGCATGTGTGACGCCATGGACCCCGCCGAAGAAGAGATTGATTCCAGGCCAAGCACGCACATTTGGGAACTCCATCGCTAGACGCTCGGCAGTGCCTTTAAGGAAGCCTTCCTCAAAATTGACCTCATCACCTTCAACATGAAGGCGCGGGGCAGATACCGCTTCTTCCACCGTGGCGCCCTTATCGATCAATTGCATCAAGGCTTGGCCCACCGCACTCCTGATACGGTTCGATCCACCAGAACCCAATGCCGCCAAACGCCCATCTTCCATAAAGGCCAGGGTCGGCGCCATCATGGAAGCCAGGCGCACGCCTCTATACCAATTGTGAAAGCCTGCCGGGTTCAAGTCCTCTTCGCCCAGCATATTGTTCAGAATAATTCCGGTCCCCGGCAGAAAGCGGCCCGTGCCCTCGCCGTTTGAGAGCGTCAAGGCAGCAAGGTTACCCGCGCGATCCGCGACCGAAATATGCGTGGTTCCACGCGGCGAGAAAGGACGGCCAAGAAGGCTTTCGCGATAACGAGCAACCAAGTCCGGATCGAAAAGCCGTTCTGCTGGTATCTTTGCGGCGTCTTCGCCAACAGCCTCATGCAGTTTGGTTTCGATGCGGGCTTTGTTGGTGAGTGCTGTGGCTCGGGCCAGATCCCTTAAATGGTCCAAAGGCGGGATGGAGGTGGGATCTGTCCCGTTTAAAAGTCCCAAAGCAAAGGCAATTAGAATTCCGCCTGCGGACGGCGGTGGGTTCGTTAGGATTCCTGCCCCTCGATAACGGAATTCGAGCGGTTCGCGCACCTCGACCTGGTAAGCCTCAAGGTCCGTTCGGGTTAAGTGGCCGCCTTCAGAAGCGCTCAAGTCCGTGAGCCTCCGCCCCCAGTCGCCGTCATAAAAGAGAGCCTCGCCTTCCTCCGCCAAATGCTCAAGCGCCTCTGCCAAGTGAGGTTGGCGTAAAGTCGCTCCAACCGCGACCGGCTCCCCAGGCTTCGCTTTATCTGCAAAGACGGCTCGGGTCTCCTCTGTTGCCAGCAATATCGGTTTTACGACGTTGTAGAGGAAGTGATCCATCTTCGAGGCCGCAAAGCCTTCGCGCGCCGACCTTACCGCAGGCGCCATCAACCGCTTTACGGGGAGGCTCGCAAGGTCTTCATGAATTTTGAAAAACCCCGCGATTGCGCCGGGCGTCGCCATGGCCCCAAGGCCGATGTGGAATTCCTGCGTTGCAGTCCCGAAATCGGCCAACACCGGATAGAAGTCTATATCCCTCGGATCGCGGCGCTTGAGCGGCGTATTGACGAAGAAATCATAGAGCCTGGCCCCGCCACCTGATGGGCGGGCGAGCAAAAACCCGCCACCGGCGAAAGAAGCAAGGACCGGTTCCGCCACCACGGCGCTCGCCATGGCCGCTAGAACGGCATCAAAGGCCGTTCCGCCTTCTTCTAAAATTTCCGCTGCCGCCGCTGCTGTCTCAGCGTGACCGCAGGCAACAGCCCCTTTCGCGGCCATTTAAGCCCTATCCTTGTTTTAGCGCGTCACGGACTAACTTTTCCAACGCATCGCACAGACCTTCCAGCGGCAAATCGCGTACCTCGCCAGTAGCTCTGACTTTGAGCTCCACCTTACCCTCGCCAAGCCCACGGCCAAATGTGACCCGCAAAGGCACACCAATCGCATCCGCATCTGCAAACTTAACACCGGGAGAGGCCTTTCGGTCATCCAGTAGAATTTCGATGCCGCGTGCGGAAAGATCATCGTAGAGAGCATCCACAATGCTTTGCTGTTCTTCATCCTGATATCTGGTTGGGACGAAGTGGAGATGGAAAGGTGCGATCACCGCAGGCCAGGTCATGCCCGCATCATCGTGATACTGCTCAACCACAGCAGACGCGATGCGCGTCGTCCCGATGCCATAGCACCCCATCTGGAAGTGCCGGAAAACGCCTTCGTTATCGCTCACGCCCGCCTTCATGGTGATGGAGTACTTGTCGCCCAGCTTGAAGATATGGCCGACCTCGATGCCCTTGAAAGACTCAAGCATCTGGCCATTGGGCGCCTGTTCGCCTGCTTCCGCCATGCGGATATCGACAAACTCAGGCTCTGGAAAATCACGCCCGACGTTCACATTGATGGCATGCTTTCCAGGTTCCCCACAGCCAGCGGCGAAATTGCTCATGGATTTGACGGTGAGATCGGCGATCACCTTTATGCCGTCCTTCAAGGCCGTAGGCCCGACGTAGCCAGCCGCACAGCCAGCCGCTCTCTGAACCATTTCCGGTTCCGCCAAGCTCAAGGCCAGCGCGCCCAGGTGATTTTGCAGCTTCACCTCGTTCACGTCTTTATCACCCCGGATGAGAACGGCGATCGCCTCTTCCTGGTCTGCATGAACAGCCTTATAGATCAAGCACTTCAAAGTTTTTCTTTCCGGCACCTCAAGGAAAGCTGCCAGCTTTGCAATCGTGTTGGCGCCGGGGGTTTCAACCACTTGAAGAGGCTTTGGCTCTTCGGCTGTGAGTTCTTCGATCAACGATACGGCGGTTTCGGCATTGGCAGCGTAATCGCCTGCAATCAAAAGCGTGTCTTCGCCGATTTCGCATGCCGCCATGAATTCTTCAGAATCCGAGCCGCCGATGGCGCCGCTATCAGCTTCCACCACGACATATTCCAAACCACAGCGCTGGAAAATTTTGTGATAGGCGCGCGCCATCGCCTTGTAGGAAAGATCCAGCCCCGCCTCGTCGATATCGAAGGAATAGGCATCCATCATCACGAATTCACGGCACCGCACCATGCCAAAGCGGGGACGCAGCTCATCACGGAATTTGGAATGCTGCTGATAGAAGTTAACCGGCAACTGTTTGTGGCTTTGAATGAAGCCCATGGCCATATCGGTGACGACTTCTTCCGCAGTCGGAACAAGGCAATAGCTCGAGCCCTTGCGATCCTTCGTCTCGAACATCACGCCGGCCTTGCGGTAAACCTCAAGGCGTCCCGATTTCTCCCACAGCTCTGAGGGCTGGATGATAGGGAGCTGCACCTGGATGCCACCCTCGCGGTCGATCTCTTCCTCAACGATCTGCCGGATCTTCTTATAGACGCGGTAAAAAAGCGGCGCGAAGCTATAGATTCCACTGCCGTGTTGGAAAATATAGCCAGCACGGACAAGCCACTTGTGGCTTGCGACCTCTGCGTCGGACGGGAAATTACGCATCACACGGATGCCGCTGTTAGAAAACCTCATCGCGGGAACTCTTTTGTCGTTTCTTTTCTATTACTTCGTCACAATTGAAGCGGCGGCGAGAATACCGAAGGCAAAGCGCCTGGGAAAGCCTTTGCATGGCTCTACCAGCCGATATCTCCCA